>JAPWUT010000056.1 GCA_028275425.1 Anaerolineae bacterium
AGGGCCGCTACCTCCTCTTGCCCGATGGCTCCAAGCAACCCCTTGAACCAGAAGGTTGGGATCATTTTGCCCTATAATGCAAAAAGGGGGAGACATGAAGAAATGGATAACCAAGTTAGCTAAGGTCCTGCTGGGGATGCTTATCCTCTGGCTGCTACTGGAAATGGCAGTGCGGGTTTATGTGGAGGCGCCACTTTCTACCGACTTCTACGGCTCTATATCCCGCGAGGAGGTAGCGGGGCTTCAGGCGCGGTACGGGGTGCAGACCAACTCAGGCCCTGGTTGGGTGCATTTGGGCTGGATTGCCCACCCAGAGGCGGAAACCTACCGCATTGAGCACCTCTCAGCCGGGGGTTGGCAGACGATTGGGCAGACACAGTTTGGCTCTTTCCTGTGGCGTGGCCCAGGTGGCTCCTTCCGCGTCTGGAAAGTACCCAAGGGTGGCGGTGCTCCTGTCTTGCTGGGCGAAGTGGAGGTTTGGCCGACTCAGGAGAGCTCCGCGGTGTTTGTGCCGCGCATTGTTGGGCCTTGGCAATACCTTTTCAAGCCCAGCCAGTATGGCTTCTACGTTAACGATCACACTATTTTCCAAGATGCGGAGGGCAATTGGCGCCTGGTGGGAATTACTTCCCGTACCAATGGTGACTATAACCAGGAAAAATACTTCACCGTTGCCGTGAGTGAGGATTTCCCGCCCCCAGAAGGCATGCGTGAGCTGCCCCCAATTGCCGATTTCGGTGAACTGGCCTGGGCACCGCATGTCATCCATGCTCAAGGGCGCTACCACATGTTCTGGTCGCCCCACAAACTGCACCAAATGACCTCAGATGATGGCATATTGTGGCAAAATCATCGTATCACAATGTCTGCCCCTTATCACAAGTTCTTCCGGGATGCGATGGTGTTACGGGTGGCAGAGAACCAATGGTTGCTCTACACCACCGCACGCGGTGTGTATTATTCCCAAATAGACCTCTATCAATCCTTTGACTTGGAGCACTGGCAATATATCCGCACGGCCTTGAGGAGCGGATGGGGCAGTGAACGCAATTCGGCCTTTGCCTCAATGGAATCGCCCTTTGTGCTGCGGTACCGCGGGCACTACTACCTCTCGCTCACCTATAACAATGATTCCTTCTTCTGGCCAGCCATACTGATGTTGTTCAGAATCTGGCCCAACAAAGCCAGTTACAATGATACTCTGGTCTTTCACTCCGATAACCCATATGATTTCGGAGTGTACCGAGGCAAAGGGCGCTCTCCCACGCTTCTCACCCAACTGGAGGCGCACGCTCCGGAGTGGATTTATCAGCCGCAGCAGGACCAGTGGTACATCACCACAGCTGGGTGGCCATGGGTTGCCACTTTGACTTCAGGAGAAGTTGCCGTGGCACCCATTGCTTGGGAGGCGCAACCGTAATGCGATTAAATTACTTCATCCAGGAGGTAAGCAATGTGCGATACATTGGTAGCTACAGGCAAGGCAACTGCCGATGGGACTGTAATCCTGGCTAAAAACAGCGATCGGGAGCCGAATGAGGCCCATGTGCTGGTCCACCTTCCCCGCGCTCGCCATGAGCCCGGTTCTATGGTGAAATGCACCTACATCCAAGTGCCTCAGGCGCCTGAAACGTATGAGGTCTTGCTTTGCAAGCCCTTCTGGATTTGGGGCTGCGAGATGGGGGTCAACGAGCACGGGGTGGCCATTGGCAACGAGGCCGTCTTCACGAAAGAGCCTTACCACAAGGGCCCAGGGCTTATAGGGATGGACTTTATCCGCCTGGCACTGGAGCGGGCAGAGACGGCCCGTCGGGCACTGGAGATTATTGTCCAGCTACTGGAAACCTACGGCCAAGGGGGAAACTGCGGCTTTCGCCACAAGACTTACTACCACAACTCCTTCATTATTGCCGACCCGCGCGAAGCCTGGGTCTTGGAAACAGCAGGGAAGTTCTGGGCTGCGAAGCGTGTGGAAGGTGTGCGCACAATTTCCAACGGTCTGACCATCGGCTCGGATTGGGACGAGGCTTCTCCTGGCCTGGTGGAGCATGCGATAGAGAAAGGTTGGTGCAAGTCCCGGGAGGATTTCCACTTCGCCCGCTGCTATTCCGATTTCCTATACACCAGATTGGATGGCTGTCGGGCCCGCCAGCGCCGCTCCACGGAACTACTGGAGGCAGAGCGAGGCCGCATCACGGTGAAGACCATGATGGCAGCTCTGCGGGATCATGGACCAGATCCTATTTGGAACCCAGGGCGGGGCTGGCTTATGGAGACCATCTGTGTCCATGCCGGGTTTGGCCCGACTCGCCCAAGCCAGTCCGTCGGCGCGATGGTTGCCCATCTCCTCCCCGGCATGCCTATCGTCTGGGTGACTGGCACTTCTGCCCCATGCACCAGCATTTTCAAGCCGGTATTCCTGGGCGGTGCAGGCCTCCCCTCCATTCCAGGCTTAGACCGGGAACCTACAGGCACTTATGACCCCAACACCCTATGGTGGAGCCATGAGCGCCTACACCGTCAGGTTATTCGGGATTACGCCACTCGTATGCCCATTTACCGGGAGGAACGAGACGCCCTGGAAGCCACATTTCTGCAAGAGGCGGCGGAAATGTATACCCAATACCGAGATGCCAGCCCGGCGGAGCGAGCGGAGCCTCTTAGAGCCTTCACCGCTTCCTGCTTTGAACGAGCTGCCAAGGCCACTGAACGGTGGATTGAAGCTGTTAAGAAAACCCCGGTTCGACACCGCCCGCCCCTGTTGTTCTCCCTGGCTTGGGACCGGTTTAATCGGGAAGCAAATTTCCCAGCTTATTAAGCAGGAGGTTAAAAGACAGGCAACCCTTTTCTTAAGCCAGTTTGTGAATTTCCTTCAGGTTCTGGATTATAGCACCGACCGGCTGCTCCGGGCGCGGAGAAGGGCCTAAGGGGTCCAGAACTTTTTGTTCCCCCATCAGGACATAGAAGGTGTTGAGGACACAGTGGGATAGCACCTCCAGCTTGTATCCTCCTTCCAGCACGAAGACGATGCGTCCCTGGCACAATTCTTCGGCCAGGGATTTGAGGATGCGAGCCAGCTCGGCGTAGCCACTTATGGAAAGGAGCATTGAAGCCAGGGGGTCGGCCCAGTGGGAATCAAAGCCCGCTGAGACTAAAATGAGGTCGGGCCGATAGCGCCGGGCTATGGGGACAAGGATTTCCTCAAAAATTGCCTTGAACCCCTTATCCCCAACCCATCCTCTCAAGGGAACATTCACCGTGTAGCCGTAACCTTCCCCTTCGCCTATATCGGTTATGTACCCGGTGCCGGGGTAGTGCGGGTATTGGTGGGTGGAGAAGTATAGGACCGAAGATTCCCGGTAGAATACGTCCTGAGTGCCATTGCCGTGGTGCACATCAAAATCCACAATCAGGACCCTTTCTATCCCTTCCCGGCCGAGGGCATAGCGGGCAGCGATGGCTACATTGTTGAATATGCAAAAGCCCATCCCTCTTGATGGGGTAGCATGATGCCCTGGGGGACGGACCAAGGCGAAAGCATTGTCTACTTCGCCATCCAAAACTGCCCTCACCGCCTCCACTGTCCCCCCGGCGGCCATTAGGGCAGCCTCATAGGAGCGCGGCCCCATGTAAGTATCCAAATCCAAATGGCCACCACCGCTTTTGGCCATCTCCTCAACAAGCTGAATGTAACGAGGGGCATGAACTCTTTCCAGGAGCTCCCGAGGTACTGGCTTGGGCTCAATAAGCTTGAGCCTATCAAGCACGCCCTCTTTCTTAAGCAAATCCATTATGGCCAGAAGGCGCATGTGGTTTTCGGGGTGGCCTACAAGGGTATGCTCAAGGTAAAGGGGGTGGAAAACATAGCCCGTCATAGATGCCTCCCGTTTTTGCTTTAAGTTTAAATCCGAATGGCTCTGGAGGCAAGCTGGATTTCTAACGCTTTTCTAACATTCCTCTATCGCCACTTTAATGCCCCCGTGCTTAAAATCACCTTGGAGGTGGGCAAGATGCGCGGGGATGAGAAGATTACCTGTGCCAATTGCGGGATAACCATAACTTGGAAGCCGACCATAGTGGACAACAAGTTCTACTGCTGCATAGGGTGCAGCCAAGGGGGGCCTTGCACTTGCGATTACTCTCGCTTGCCCCGCCCGGAGGAAAAAGCGCCCATCATTGTGAAAGAAGCAGCGGAAGAAAAGGGACGATAAAAGCCTCTAAGTGCTCTTCTTGCCTATTGCCCTCTCCTTGCTTAAAATAAGGCCTGTGTTTACAAAACCGAGGAGGTGTAGCCAGTGGAACGGAAACTCAAAATCCTTTACCTTGCAGCTGAGGTAACACCTTTTGCCAAAACCGGAGGCTTGGCCGATGTTGCCGGCTCTCTCCCGAAAGCCTTAAGAGCCCTCGGCCATGACATCCGGGTAGCGATGCCCCGCTACGGCCGCATAAGCATTGAAAAGTTCGGCCTTGAATTAATCTTGGAGAACGTCCAAGTCCCCTTAGACGAGCAAAATGAGCCCGTGCGAATATTCCAGGGCACACTCGGTAAAGATGTGCCTGTTTATTTCGTAGATAACGCCCGCTACTTTGACCGTGAAAGCATATACATGTATCCCGATGACGCCGAACGGTTCACCCTCTTCAGCCGGGCCGCTTTGGAAATGCTTAAGCCTTTAGGTTTTAAGCCCGACATAATCCACTGCAACGACTGGCATACCGCTCTAATCCCCAACTGGCTCAAAACCGTTTACAAGGATGACCCCTTCTACGCTGACATTGCCACCGTTTACACTATACATAACTTGGCCTACCAGGGGATATTTGGCCACAGAGTCTTGGAGATAGCCGGGCTTGATGAGTACAGATTCCTCTACCGCACTGATATGGCCGACCTGGACAAAGTGGTGAACTTCATGGCCAGAGGAATCTACTTCGCCGACGTAATAACCACAGTTAGCCCCCGTTATGCTCAGGAAATCTTGACCCCCGAATACGGTGAGAGGTTAGACCCGCTCCTCAGGGAAAGAAAGGACCGGCTTTTCGGCATCTTAAACGGCATTGACTACGAGACGCTCAACCCCGCCACCGACCCCTACATAGCCGTAAATTATGATGCGGACTCGCTGGATAAAAGGGTCCAGAACAAGCTGGCTTTGCAGGGCGAGGCAGGCCTCCCCCGTGACCCCAGCATCCCCCTCATAGGCATGGTATCGCGCCTTACGGACCAAAAAGGGCTTGACATATTGGTGGAAATCCTTGACCACTTGTTTGATAACTTCGGGGTCCAATTCGTGCTATTGGGGACAGGGGAACAGCACTACCACGACGTTCTCATGGGCTTGGCCAAACGTTACCCACAGAACATGGGTCTGTTCCTGACTTTCAATGCCCCCCTTGCCCAGAGGATTTATGCCGGGACAGACATGTTCCTCATGCCTTCGCGCTTTGAGCCTTGTGGCCTAAGCCAGATGATAGCTATGCGCTACGGCAGCGTGCCAATAGTAAGGGCCACTGGAGGCCTTGCCGATACGGTTAAGGATTACAATCCGGTAACAGGCGAGGGAACCGGCTTTGTCTTTGACCGCTACGACCGTTGGGCCCTGTTCGGGGCTATAGTCAGGGCTTTGGAGCGCTACAAAAACCCCCAAGAGTGGCGTCGCATCCAGCTCCAGGGGATGAGAGCCGATTTCTCTTGGGAAGCTTCGGCCAGGAAATACGAGGACATTTATTACAAAGCCCTGGCTTCCAAAAAGGAGGACAAAGGGAATGCCGGAGAAGAGCATAGTCAAGATTAACGATTACCTCGCCGAGCTTGGGGAAGAGGAACGCTCCCTGTTTGAACGCATCTTCAAAGTGTTCGTAACGGAAGGGGCTATTGAACCCCCTGACACGATGATTCCTTGGATTGAGGCCCGCTTCGGCCCTGTGGAGAGGGTTCGTCGACAGAGAATCGTCAAGATAGTCAACCTCATAACCATGGAAAGTGCCCTCTTCAACAGCCTCAGGGCCGGAAGGCCCATAGAAGCCCGATCATCCGAAAATGTAGAAGCAGCCATAAAGGCTCAAGAAGGCGACCCCTTCTGTCGCCCATTGGAGCTTACACCTTCCGATGTCTTCGGCCGCATAAGTGGCCACCATTCCATCACCGCTTCCAATGTTGCCAAGTACGATTGCTTCCACGGCCTTGTGATTTTTAACAAGCACAACCCCTTAACCTTCGGCTTGGAGGAGGTAAAGGATTACTTTGACACAGCTTTGGCTTGGGCTCAAAAGGCTCACCAGGTGGACCCCGAAGCTCGCTATTTCTTCTTGATGTGGAACTGCCTTTGGAAAAGCGGGGCCTCAATCATCCATGGCCATCTCCAGATGACTTTAACCAAGGGGATGCATTACGCTAAGATTGAGGCCCTCCGCCGGGCAGCATTGAACTACCGGGAAAGGTTCGGCTCTAACTATTTTGATGACCTTTACCGCGTGCATGAAGCGCTTGGGCTTGGCTGGGAGGAAAAAGGGGTGCGTTACCTTGCCTATATCACCCCTGTGAAAGAGAAGGAGACGCTTCTGATGGCCTGGGACCTCGCCGACCCCCTTAAAGAAGCCGCCTATAGGGTCTTAAGGGCATTTATTGACAAATTGGGAGTGAAAAGCTTCAACCTTGCCCTATACATGCCACCTCTGGCCCCGACCCCTGAGGATTGGGGAGGCTTTCCCTGCCTAATAAGGATTGTGGATAGGGGTGACCCATCAAGCAAAACTGCAGATTTCGGAGCTATGGAGCTTTATGCGGCCAGCGTAATTTCGGATGACCCGTTCCGGGTGGCCGAGGCTTTGAGGTAATCAGCATATGCGGGGAAGCTGTTCCCCGCTCAGCATCTCTACTATTCTTCGGCCTCCTATCCTGCTGCGGAGGATTACTTGCCCAGGGTGCTCTTCTACCACTTCTCCAATAATGGCCGCTTCCTTTCCTAAGGGATGGCTTTTCATTGCTTCCAGCACTTCCTCAGCCTTTTCTCGTGCGACAATGGCCAAGCACTTGCCCTCATTGGCTACGTAGAGGGGGTCAAGCCCCAAGATTTCACAGGCCCCTTTCACTTCTTCCCAGATTGGAATTGAGGCCTCATCAAGGACTATCCCCACCTTCGCTTTAGAGGCGATTTCGTTGAGAGCACTGGCTACACCTCCCCTTGTCGGGTCCCTGAGGACGTGGACTTTGTCCCCCCCTGCTTCCAGGATGCGGGCTACCAAATCGTGCAAAGGGGCCGTATCGCTTGCCAGGGTGGTCTCAAACTCCAACCCTTCTCTCACCGACATTATAGCTATGCCGTGCACTGCTATAGCCCCATTTATGAGGATAAGGTCACCAGGCCTGGCCCTCTTGGGCGAAATTTGGATTCCGGCCGGGATTATGCCTATGCCCGTGGTGTTGATGAAAATCCCATCACCTTTGCCCTTATCCACAACTTTTGTATCGCCGGTGACTATGGGTACGCCGACCCTTTGGGCTGCTTCCCGCATGGATTCCACAATCCGGCATAAATCCTCCATTGAGAACCCTTCTTCCAGTATGAACCCGGCCGAGAGGGCCAGTGGCCTCGCTCCACACATTGCCAAGTCGTTCACAGTCCCGTGAACTGCTAAGCAGCCGATGTCGCCTCCGGGGAAGAAAATCGGGCTGACCACAAAGGAATCGGTGGTGAAGGCCAGGCGTGTTTCCCCTACTTCCAAAATTGCTCCATCGTGGAGGGTTTCCAGGGCAGGGTTGGCAAAAGCGGGGAGGAATACACGCTCAATGAGCATTTGGGTGAGCTTTCCCCCACCCCCATGGGCCAGAAGTATTGTCGGGTATTCGGATATCGGGATTGGGCACTGGAAAGTCATAACCCCCTCCCATACTGGAAGTAAGCGGCGCAAGCCCCTTCCGAGGAAACCATTGGAGCTCCTAAGGGGTGCTCTGGGGTGCAATCCCTCCCGAAGGCTGGGCACTCATATGGTTTCTTCTTCCCCTGCAATATCTCGCCGGCTATGCACAAGGGGGATTCGGAGACGGTCAGTTCCTTGAGGCCAAAGCGCTCCTCGGCATCAAATTCGGAGAATTCCGGCCTAAGGGCAAGCCCTCCCCCTCGCACTAAACCAATCCCACGCCACTGGCGGTCACAGATTTGGAAAACTTCGTTCATCAATTTCTGGGCCTGGACGTTCCCTTCCCTCCGGACTGAGCGGACGTATTGGTTTTCAACCCCCCATCGGCCTTCCTCCAGGGCTTTCAGGGTCATGTAAATGCCTTGGAGGAGGTCAAGCGGCTCAAATCCAGTAACCACGATTGGCACTCGGTACTTCTCGGCGATTGGTTCATACTCCCAGTAGCCCATGACGGTGCAGACGTGGCCAGCAGCCAAGAACCCTTGCACCATGTTGTAGGGGTCATTTAGGATTAGCTCTATGGCCGGTGGGACCCTGACTTGAGCACATAGGATGGAGAAGTTCTTTACGCCCAGCTTTTTGGCCTGCCAGACGGCCATGGCATTAGCCGGGGCAGTGGTCTCAAAGCCTACGGCAAAGAATACCACTTCCTTGTCGGGGTTTTTCTGGGCCAGACGTAGGGCATCAAGCGGAGAGTAGACCATGCGGACGTCGCCTCCTTGGGCTTTAGCACTGAGGAGGTCTCCGTTGCTCCCTGGGACCCTGAGCATATCGCCGAATGAAGTGAAGATTACCCCAGGTGTGAGGGCAAGGTTTATGGCTTTGTCTATTAGTTCCAAGGGGGTTACGCAAACTGGGCAGCCCGGTCCATGGACGATGGTCACTTCTGGGGGAAGCAATCGGTCTATCCCGGATTTGAGGATGGTGTGGGTTTGCCCACCGCAGACTTCCATTATAGTCCAGGGCTTGGTGACCAAGCGGTGGATGGCGCTTACGAGTTTGCGAGCGTCTTCTTCTTTCCGGTATTCATCCACGAACTTCATACGTTCGCCTCTTGCTCCTCAATTTGCTCCAGGAACTCAAAGATGTTTTTTGCCTGCTCTTCGTCTATTTTGCTTATAGCGAAGCCGACGTGCACTATCACGTAGTCTCCCACTTGCACATCGGG
>JAPWUT010000057.1 GCA_028275425.1 Anaerolineae bacterium
AAGGAGCTTCAAGTTCTACGCCCCAAGTTTCTTAAGGAGCTCTTCGCGCCTCTGGGCCGCTACTTCCTTCCCCTCTTCAATAATCTTCTTGCCCTTTTCCTGGAGCTCTTCAACCTTTTCCAGGGCACGCTCTCGGAGTTCAATTCCCTTCTCTTGGAGCAGAGCCCTGGTTTCCTCTCCTCTCCTTGGGGCAAAAAGGAGAGCTACAAGCGCCCCCGTAAGGAGGCCCAGCACGAACCCGGCAAAGAAATCGCTCACCTTTCTGAACATTTTCATCCCCTCCTCTTGGTAAGTATTTTCACCACATGCCTCACGGCAGAGATAAAACTGGCCAGCTCAATGGCCGGCTTAGCGATTGCTTCCCCTACAATGGCTGTGGTCCCTTCCACCATTTGGGTTGTCCTTCGGGCCGATTCCAGGATGGGCTTTATTTCCCGGTCCAATAGGCGGATTAGGCGGTAAATCTGGAAAGCTAAGATGAGGAGCAAAGCGCCTAAGACTATGGATTCAACGGCCAAAATTATTATGGCGACATCCCTGATGGCAGCCAAAAGCATGGTTTTCTCCCTTCTCGGATTGGCTTCCCATTATATCATGCATTTAGCCACTCAGCAAGCCTGAGGATGCCGAAGCTCAGGATTGCCCCTTCCAGTATGTGCAGGTCGCCCAAAGTTAGGGGGAAGGAGGGGAGGAAGAAAGAGCCTGCGATGTGGCCAGCAGTGAAGCCCACGGTCCCAACTAAGAGGTAGAGGAAAAGTTGGCGGGGAGTTTTCCCCCTCAGGAGGTAATAGATGGCTCCGCAAAGTAGGCCGAAGATTACGGTCAGGAACCAGACTATGCTCATGGCTGGTTAAGCTTCAGGGGGGTAAGGTGGACGCTGGCGGTGGAAAATTTCGGGTTGGTGCAGGGCCACAAGGGTCAGGTAAAACAATATGCCGTTCCAAAGGTGGGGGATGGCTGTGCGGTTCTGGTATAGTTCGCCCCTTTTAAGCATTATCTCACCGAAGTGGCCGGTTCCAGGGGTAGCTACTTTGTAGGCCAGGAATTCAAGCCCCTTCCGGATAAGCGCTTCGTGTTCAGGGGTTCGGTCGGGGGCGAGGGCTAAGGAGAAGAGCTGTTCGGCTAAATAGGAGAAGCCACGCCTCTTGCCTTCCACCTTTTCGGTTATTTCCCTCACCAGTATCTCCAGGAGGGGCTGGCTGTGGGGGTCGCCAGGCTTTAGGAGTGGGGCAGGCCAGAAGGCCCAGTGTAAGCCGCGCCAGCCCAAGATTTCCCTGGTGACTTTCCCCTCCAGCTTCTTGAGCATGCTTTTCCTCAGGACTGAGGCTGCCTCTTCCCAGCGCTCTGCCTTTCCATCCTCCCCGACCCAGCGGCGAGCGGCATCGGCGGCGGCCATGAGAGCCGTAAGGGTGGAGCTTGCCCCGTGGAAGGTTGCGGAGGGCCTTGAGGAATCGTCCTCAAAGGCGGGGCGGAGCCAGCCTGCCCGCCGGTCCACGTAATCCATCAAAGCTTCGGCTCCTTTTTCTATGACTTCCCAAGCCTTCCGGCGGTAGCTTTCCTTCCTTTCCTCGGGGATGAAGGCTTCATGGCGCCAGAGGTTCCAGAGGGTTAAGCCAGTGGAGTCAATCTCAAAGGGGTGAGGCATTGAGCCTGGCGAGCCATCGGTGGAGTAGTTGGCCTTGAAGTGGCCTTCGGGGCGGTAAAATGGCCAGCGCAGGTTCACCAGCCACATCCAGCCAAAAGCTATTTTCCCCTTCATCTGAACTTTCATGAGGAAATCGGCGTGGCGGTCAACCCTTTCGGGGAAGCCGGCCGCATCCAGCCCCACGTCAAAGAAGGCGCTATCGCGCGGGAAATCAAAGTGGTAAGGTGGCTGGCGCGATAGGGAAGCGACCACTGCACCGGAGCTTTCGTCTTGCCCCATGATTAGGGAGATGACGGAGCGCTTTGCCACCCTTAGGATGGCTTTGTCTTTTTCGGCTGGCGGGATGAAGGTTCTTTGCCCGACTTTTTCCCAAGCTTGCTCAGCTTTGCGGGCGAGGGCTTCTATGCCGATTTCGCGGGCACGGCGGACGAGGTTAGCGGCCTCGGTAGCTGTTGAGCCAAGGGCGATGAAAACCGTGACTGTGCCACGCAGTTCGGGTAAGTCAAGGGAGAGGGCGGAATCCACCGGCCCGCAGAAGGCCTGGTTTCCTTGGAGGAGGCCGTCTTCGGCGTCAAGCCTGCCCCCAAGAGGAGCGCTTTGGGGGACTTTTCTCCCGGCTCTATCGGCTCCGACCTGGAAGGAGGAAGGCATGGAGTCAAAGCCCCAAGCCAGGAAGACCCCTCCCTCTGGGTAGAAGCCATCCAGCCTCTCAGGGGTCCAGCCTCCTTCGGGGATTGGCATCCACCGGCGGCGGCGAGGGCAAAAGTGGATGATTAAGCCATCGGCTGGGCAATAGACGGCGGCGAAACCGGCATCCTTGGGGTCGGGGGAGATGAACAGGCCTTTGATAGGCCTCAGAGAGGGGGCGAAGGTGGCATGGTAGAAGAAGCGGCTTGCCCCCTCCACCCTGTGCACCCTGATTAAGAGGTCCCATTCAGGGTCAACCCAATCGGTTACCTCCAAGCTGGCGGGGCCTGAGAGGTTCGTAATGAGGATGGCAGAATCCTCACTGGCATAGTGGCGTTGGGAGGTCCAAACCGGGTCGTTCAGCCAAACCGGTTTATCGGCCTTGGGTATAAGGAGGCCGGCTCTGGAGCCGAGCTCAGGGTAAGGCTCAAGCGGCCTTCCGTAGAGTTTCCAATCCTCAGAAGGCGCTTCCTCCCCCCAGCGCACATCATACGGGCGAGCAGCTTGCTCATTGAGCAGGCTTACGAGGTCCATCAGGCCGAAGACCTTGTAGGCAGTGAAGTAGCGGAGGTGGTCGCAGAAGGAGAGGGAAGGCCAACGGAGGTGGGTCACCTCAGCCCAAGGGGATATGCTCACCGATAGGCGGCCATTGGATAGGGCAGCAATGGCGTTTGTCCCCCCGGAAATGGTCTCCGATAGGAGGTTAGCCTGGAGGAGGGGGTCTTCGGGGACAGGCGGTATGGGCTTGAGTTCAATCCTCCTCTGCATGGAGCTTTTCCTCCAGATTTCTCACGATTTCCTCGGCCTCTCGCACCAAGCCCTGGTCCAGCTCAAAGACTGGCTTTCCGAGCTTATCGGCTTCCAGGGCGAGGGGGCTGTAGGACAGGAAGCCGAGGAAGGTGAAGCCTGGGAGGTTGGCCAAGAGGAAGTCTTTGTCCTTCTGGCTTTGGATTTTGTTCCCGACCACGAACGTCCTTCTTACGCCTATATCGGCAGCGAGCCTTTGGACCGCGTAGGCAGTCTGCAGGCTACGCAGGCCTGGTTCCACCACGATGATGAAGGCATCAACAGCCTTAGCGGTAGCCCGGCCCAGGTGCTCCACTCCGGCCTCCATATCCATTATGAGGACTTCCTGGCGTTGGAGCAGTAGGTGCGCCACCAGGTTCTTGAGTAGGACGCTCTCCGGGCATACGCACCCTGAGCCTCCCTTCTCAATCGTGCCCATAACCAGGAGCTTGATTCCCCTGTGCTCTACGGAAAACCTATCGGGGATGTCATCAACTTTGGGGTTCATTTTGAAGATTAGGCCATAGGAGCCGGGTTTAGCGCCGGTCCGCTCCTCAATGAGGTCCTCCATCTTGGCTATTGGGGTCAGTTTGGCGACAAGCTCCTGGGGGAAGCCGAGGGCGACCGCCAAGTTCCCGTCCGGGTCAGCATCCACGGCGATGACTTTGAAGCCTTTCTGGGAGTAGATGTAAGCCAGGAGGGCAGCAAGCGTGCTTTTTCCGACTCCACCTTTACCGCTTATGGCAATCTTGGGCATATAACCTCCCGCAAGCTCAGTAATTTCTGAGGACGAGTGGCAGGTAGACGGAGTAGGCGGAGTTATGGCCTCCTTCGTACAGGATTCGGAAAGAGCTCAAGCAAGGCGGGCAGCAAGCCTGGTAGCAGCCCTCGCAGCACTCCATTTCAACTTTGTACTGGATGTAGCGGGATTCAGGGTAGAGGGCAGTCGGCCCGGAGTTGGTGGGGCTTACTATTTCCGCCGGCCCTTCGTAGTAGCACTTCCCGCCTACGCACTTGGGACCGGTCCAGCTTGTCCAGGAGGAATCGGGCCAAGGGGTATTGCCTGTCCTGGTCTGAAGGGTTACCGTTGTGCCCAGGGGGGTAACGCCCCAGTATTCAAGGAAGTACCATTTAGCCGTGGCCCCGACGTCTATGATTGGCGAGATGTAAATGCCCTTGTTATTGGTTACAGGCCTGGTGAAGTAAATGTCCCTTGTGGTTTCGCGGCCATCGTAGGGGTCATCGCGGCGGTTGTCGTCCCAGACCACGTAGGGGGCTTCTATCCTACAGCCGCATGAGCCGCCGGTTAAGCCGGAGGTAGCTATGGATGGCCGGGCTTGGAGGGCAGAGGCCGGAGCCATCTCCAAGTAATCCTGGTTGAGGAGGCCGTGCCTCTTCACGTTATCGTTGACGGTGTATTCGTCCTCAAAGTAAAAGTCGGCGCAGATGCAGGCCTGCTGTGGTTCACCGCAGACGGTGTAATTGGTGCAGATTTTATTCGCACACTCATTGCACGGTGAAGGATGGCAAGGAGGCGAGGGGACAGAAACGGGTGCGTTTTCTGGGGCTTGCATTACGGGGTTACAGGTATTGACCAAGAAGATGTCGTAGTTAACTTCGGGCTCGTAGTTGCGGTTATCGGCCCAGGCTATGTGCATTCCGGGCCAAAGCTCTCTTGAAGCCATAGCTGGGTTCTTCTGGGCAAATTGTTCCTCGGAGGGCAAAGGCTTATCCGGGGCTAAACAGCCTGGGGTAGGGCATATATCCCGGCCTTTGACTTTTACATCGCCATAGATTGGGGTGAGAGTGCAGTTACAGCAGGGAGGGCACGTAATTACACTGCTAAAATCCAAAGTCGTAGGTAGCACATCACAAGTAACGGTTGGAGGCACAACGCTCCAGCTGACCCTTTCAAGGGTAGGCTCAAAGGTCCAAGCGTAAAAGATATCGCCCTTGGGGTCCTGGCGGTAATCGGTCCAGGCAAAGTGGACGGAATAACCACGGTAAAGGGCTGTAAAGGTTATCGTTTGGGTTACTGGGGATGGGCAGCAGCGGTCTTCAGGCGAAACTTCGCGGGAGTAGGTTAGCTTGAGGTAAACGGGGGAAACTCCTATGGTCGGTTCGCTTTGCCTGGCCCCTGGGTCATCTTTGTTCACTTTTTGGTCAATGTGGAAAGTGGCGGGAGCACAATCCGGGTTTGAGCACTCCCGGCCCCAAGTGAAGAAGATGTCGCCGGAATCGTAGCGGTCATCTTCCCACACCACGTAGATTTTATCAACCGGAGGCGGGACGTAAGCTATGGCCGGGGCCGATTGGGATTGCTGTTTAGCGTAAGGGTAATCGGTGACAAAGACGTTTCTGGACCAAGTCAATCCACCGTCCGTAGACATGGCAAAGTAAATGTCGTTGTTTCCGTTACGCTGGTCCTGCCAGACAACGTAGATGTGGCCGTTTGTAGGGTTAACGGTTATGGATGGGTTGACCTGCCTGGCGTTGCTGGTGTCATCGTTTATGGGACCGACCTCGGTCCAATGTAGGCCGCCATCGGTTGAGTAAGCGAAGTAAATGTCGTAGCCACGAGCGCTACTGCGTGAATCTTCCCAAACGGCGTATAGGCGACCGTTGTAGTAGGCCAAAGCAGGCGATTCCTGGTTGCCAGGTTTATCGCACACGGTGATGTCACTGCTCCAAGTGCGGCCACCATCGGTGGAATAGGAGAAGAAGATGTCCTTATTGTAGACTGGGCCATTGCGCCCATCGGTCCAAACGACATAGAGGATGTTGGGATTGTCAGGGTTTCTGAGTATTTTGGCCTCGGTCTTAATTGAGTTAACCGGGTCGCTGACCATCCGGTCGGTTCCGGTGTAAATCTCGGGCTCGGACCAAGGTTCTTCGTAGACGGCGTTGAGGCGGATAAGGCCAATGATGGGGGAAAGGTCAAGGTTGGAAAAGCCTTTCTGGAAGTCCTGGGCAGTGACCTGCTGGATGCTTTTGGAGGTTACTACCTTTACCGGCTTGGGGGTCTCAGGAGAAGGGAAGAAGTTGTTTCCTTCGTTGCTTTCCCTAACGTTGCCATCGGTATCAATTTGGGCCCAGATGTTGAAGGTATTGGTTCGGGTGAATGTGTATTGGGCTGTAAGGGTATAGGCCTGCCCTGGAGTCCTAACCCAAACGGCTTGGACAGGCCAAGAGATATCGCCGTGCTGGCCTATGGCAGGCGGTTGGGGCGGGTTTATGTAAAGGTCAACGAAGAAGTTGTTGGTGACGACCATGCTTCCAGAGCCTTGGTTTTTGATGCGCACCATTATCTGAGCTGGCCTGTTTACCAATGGATATTCAGGGGAGAAAGTTATGTCTTCTATCACCAAGTCCGGGAGGGCTTGAGCGGTTACTCCCCCCTCTTCTTGCCCTTGCACGGTGACTATGGGGGTCGGTGTAGGCCGTGGTGGGGAGCTTTCCGTGGGCAAGTTGAAGGTAAGGGCAAGCAAGATAAGAGCGAGGAAGGTAAAACTTACTCCTGCAAGGATGAGGAGCCTTCGCATTTTGCCCTCCTTTAGCCCTGAATTATCCTTCCCCTGAGCCATCGGATGGTTACCACCAGCAGGGCGAGCATAGCCCCACCGCTAAGGAGCATGAGGCCGGTCCAGCCGGTGGTAGCGAGGGATGCCGGAGCAGGGGTTGGGGTGGGCGTAGGGATGGAAAGGGGTCTTGGGGTAGAAGTAGGTGTGGGCGTGCCGGGAAGCGGGGTCGGGGAAGGTGTGCCCGGAAGAACGAACGGGGTCGGGGTGAAAGTTGGGGTGAATGTAGGCGTGGTTCCAGGAGGGAACGGGGTAGGAGTAGGCGGCGGTGGTGACGTCGGAGTTGCCGGGGGAGGAGCGGGAGCAGGAGTTGTGGGCCAAGGTATTGGGGTTACAGGACGGAGGGTCGGAGTAGGTGTGGGGGTAGGAGGGGTGGGGCTTGGGGAAGGAGTAGGGGTTATGGTGGGAGTTGGAGTTATGGTAGGGGTTGAGGTTGGGGTAGGCGTCAGGACGGTGAAGGTTGCGGTGTCAAAGTAAGTAGTGGAGTCTACGGTGATTTCCGCTCGGATGGTGTGAGTTCCTGGAGTAGCGGTTATGGGGACGGTGAAGGAAGCGCTGAACCGTCCGTAGCTATCGGTCACGGTAGAAGTTATTACGGCTGTATCCCACTTTATGGTTACGGTGCGCCCGGCAGCGGGGGAGATATTATAAGTTTCTCCGCTTACTGTAACGAGGGTTCCGGCTACCCCTTCGGAAGGCCAGACGGAGGTGATGATTATAGTCGGCAGAGGGGATGGGGTAGGCCTGGGGGTCGGTTCAGGGGTTGGAGTCCACTGAGCGAGGGAGGATTTCACAAAGAAGAAAACAACCGTTAAGGCCAAAAGGCCTGCTGCTGCGAGGGGAATGAGCCAAAGCCATCTGTTTCTCTTCATTTTCATCCCCTGTTAGCCTGGTCTTCCTTTAATGTTGCCTGATGGATGACGGCAACACCGCCCCTGGACCAAGTCAGGAGCTAACCTTCTCGCCGGCCTCTCCCAGTCCCCTAAGACCAGAACCGGCCTCAAGGGAGAAAGGTCCCTAAAAGACCTCCCAAGAAGAGGCTCAGCGAGGGCTGCATAGGCGACTTGCCAAGCTTTTTGCGGGCCCAAAGGCCCGCCCCTCATCGGCTCCTTCCATCGGTCGGCCGTCTCTTGGGAAGGGACGACCCAGCAGGTCGCCCCTACTGGCTCGCCACCCACGCTTTCCTTAAGAAGCTGATGGGATTTTTTAGCTTTCTCCAAGTCCTTCCGAACCGCATTCCCCTTCCACTTGCTCCTCTCTTCCCTCTTCCTCGCCCTCAGCTCTTCAACTCTATCTTCCCAATAGGAAACAGCGTAGCCAAGGAATTCTCCGTCACCTAATAAGCGTTCGTAATGCTTGGGCATCTTCTCTTCAAACCCCAAGGCCCGTCTGGCAATAACCAAAGCCGCTGCTCGGTCCTTGTCCAATAGGTGCTGCGGTGCATACTTCAATGCCCCTATGACCGAAGTGTAAGCCGGACTCACTTCAACTACTTCAATCCCTTCCCTTTGAGCCAAGATTTTGACCTTTTCCGAAAGGCTCCGGTAGGCCCAATTTCCAAGCTTGCGCCTAAGCTTCGGCTTTCCATCCCCACGCTCCCCCTTAGGCATGTGCTTGAGGCGCTCCAGAGCAATGGCCTTCCCCTTCTCCTTGGCCAGGCGAACTACCTGCCAAGCCGTAAGCCAGAGGATGTAATCTCGCACTTTCTTAGGCTTCCCGGAAAGGTCGGGGATGGGCACGGCCCCGTGGGAGACCAAATTCCCATCCGAGGAAGCTTCCGCCAAGGCCACTTGTTGCGGAACGGCATTGAGGTCAAGCCCTACTACACCTTGGGCTTTGGTGATTGAAACCGGAGGTAGCTCCTCCTCAAAGGAGATGAAAGCATAGAGTTTGCCTTCCTTCCGGCGCAAGGTAACCGTGTAGGGGAACCAATCCCCTGTAGCTTTTGCTCTCATCAGGCGGGCCAGAAGCACCTTCCATTTGTCCCTATCCCGTTTCACCCTGCGGATTACCTTGGCATAGACCCACTTCTTTTCTCCAACGTTGATGCGAAGGAAAAGGCAACCCTCAACCCAGACCAGCCTCAGGTTCTGGTTTCCCTTTGCGTGCTTCTGGCCCACGGCGAAAAGCAAGCCTTGCCTTCTCTCCCTCCACTTCTTGAGAAGCTCATCCCTTCGCTTCCCGGAAAGGTGCTTTTTGGAGAGCTCCTCAAAGAGCTTTCTCCCCCCGAAGACCACCTTCTTTGGGCTCTGGCCCAGCTCCTTCAGGGAAGCAATGGTCATCTTGGCCTTTACCAATACGCCGTAGGCGTAGCGAGAGTTCAGGCTGAAGAGAGAGGAGAGCTCCTTCAGGACTTCGTTCTCCTCCTTTCCCTCAAGGAGGCGCTTGAA
>JAPWUT010000058.1 GCA_028275425.1 Anaerolineae bacterium
CCCGTTTTTGCCCACCCCCGTAGGCTGATGGTTTGCCGGCGTTTTGGGTCCCACTCGTGGCGGGGTTAGCAGGGGTTGGCAACCCTCTACATGGTTTTAAAAATTAACCGCAAAGGGCACAAAGAACGCAAAGAAATTAAAATAAAATTTGCGCCTTTGGCGCTCTTTGCGGTTCAAAATTTAAACACCGGCGGAGGATGACTTCGGTCCTATCTTGATGTTAATTCCGCATATTGTTTCCGGAAAGCGTCTAACCTAAGCTCTTCCCGAGGTATTTCCGCAACGAATTTCCCCCTGTTAAGGACAAGGATTCGGTGGGCCAGAGTCAGGGTTTCATCCAATTGATGGGTGGTCATTATTACCGCATGCCCTTCCTGAGGGAGGCGCTTTAGGAGCGCCGTGAGCACTTCGGCTGCTTTCTGGTCTAGGCCAGTGAAGGGTTCGTCCAGGAGGAGCAAGGGTGGGGAGTGGAGGATGGCTCGGGCTATGGCAAGCCTCTGGAGCATCCCTCGGGAAAAGGTTCGCACCCTTTCTTCTGCCCTGTCCTCAAGGCCAACCAACTGCAAAAGCTCCGCAATCCGCTTCTCGGGGCTGCGCACTGAAAGCAGGCTGGCATAGAAAAGGAGGTTCTCCCGAGCCGTAAGTTCATCGTAAAGGAGGGGGCTGTGGGTGAGAAAGCCAATCTTAGCCCGTGCTTCAGGGGCCTTGTCCGGAATGGGAAAGCCGCAAACTTTAAGTTGGCCCTTGTCAGGCCTTACTATGGTGGCTATTATCCGCAGGAGTGTGGTCTTACCCGCACCATTCGGCCCCATCACGATAACAAATTCCCCTTCCCTGACCACTAAATCAACCCCTTTCAGGACCTCCCTCCGGCCAAACGATTTCACAATCCCTTTAGCTTCTACCATCCGAGCACCTCAGGCTTCGGTCAGGAATTCAACTAAAATCCTGTTGAAAGCTTCTGGATTATCGGCTATGATGCCGTGCCCACTTCCTTCCACAATTACATGCCTTGCGCCAGGGATAGCTTTGGCCATCTCTTCCTGGACCCTGGGAGGGACGGTTGTATCCTCTGCTCCTGTTACCACCAGAACCGGCATGCTCAGCTCTTTGAGCCGGCTGAGGACGTCAAACTTCTGAAGGGATTGCAATGCCGAGCGGTAGGCGCAAGGGTTGGTGTGGAGGATGCGTTGCCTCAAATTATTGCGGAGGCTTTCCTGGTTCGGATGGGGGAAAACACGCTTGGCTACCATCTCCGCTTGCTTTTCCGGCCCCATTAGGGAGGTTAAAAATAGCCTTGTGACCAGATAGAAGATTTCCCCTAAGCTTTGGGGTCTGAGGCAGGCAAAGGTGTTAACCAGGACCAGCTTCCTGACCATTTCGGGGTGGTCCAGGGCGAACTGCAAGGCCACCGTTCCTCCCATGGATATCCCGACGACGTGAGCTGGGGAGGCGTTAGTTTTATCCAGGAAAATGGCCATGTCATCGGCCATATCTTTTACCGTGACTTTTGGTGGGGCGCTGGACCGGCCAAATCCCCTCAAATCTGGGGCCAGGACGCGGAACCCGGCCTTGGACAGGGCTTCAAACTGGAAGAACCAGTCCGCCCCGGCAGAGCCAAGGCCATGAAGCAGAAGGACAGGCGGAGAACCTTGCGGGTTTATTTCTTCGTAATGGATGCAAAGGTGCTCAGAAATATCTACCGCCGGCATAGTTAATCCTCCCTTTTCTGAAGCGGCATTTCCAGGAGGGGAAGCATGACGGTGAATACACTCCCCTCCCCTACTTTGCTTCGGACCTTTATCTGGCCATTGTGAAGCTCAACCAGCTCTTTAACTATGGCCAGGCCAAGCCCAGTGCCTGGTATTTGCTCCGAGCGTGCTTTTTCCCCGCGGAAGAACCTATCAAAAATGTGGGGAAGCTCCTCTTCAGGTATCCCGATGCCATTGTCGGCTACCTCTATGACCCCCCACAAGTGGCCTTCTTCCTCCTCGGTTCTCACCGAGATAGCTATTCGCCCGCCTGCTGGTGTGTAACGGATGGCATTATCCACAAGGTTATCAAGGATTTGCTGGAGCCGGCGGAAATCGGCCATTACGACAGGGTTGTCAGGGGAGAGGGAGATTTCCAGCTGATGTTGGTATTTACTTGCCTCTTGACGGTACCTATCGGCAGCATTCCTCACAAATTCGTTCAGCTCCACAGGGCTGAGGCTTAGCTCTACCCTGCCTGTTTCCAGCCTGACCACTTCCGTTATATCGTTTATCAACCTGGCCATGTGGTCTATTGACTCCAGAATTTGGTTGAGGTAAGGCCGAATCTTTTCCGGATCCGGAGGAGATGAGCGCAGTAGTTCCGCATAAAGTTTTATAGTTGCCATAGGGGAGCGAAGTTCGTGGGAAATGTCGGTCAGGAGCTTAGACTTCGCTTTATCCAAAAGTTTGAGCTGCGTTATATCGTGAAGTATGGCCAGGGAACCAGTGTAGTGGGGCTCCAGAGAAATAGCTTTTAAGTGGAACGTTCTACCGCCCAGCTCCTTAACGGTCTCAGGGAAAGCATCAGGGTTGCGGACCATTTCCTTCAGAGTTTCCTGGATAAACTGGGCTTCCTCCGGTGATGCAGTTTGCTTGAGCCAAGTCCAGGCCATTGGGTTCATTTCCAGAATATCGCCTTGGGGATTGAGCAAAGCATAGCCATCGGACGAACCTTTGAAGATGGCGTCAAGCCAAGCCTGGCGAGCCTGAAGCTGGGCAGTCCTTTCGCTGACAAGCCTTTCCAATTGCTCGGAGTAGTCCTTAAGGTCGGCTATCATCCTGGCCTTCTCTAAAGCCAGGGAAACATAATCGGCAAAGGCCTGAAGGCGGCGTAAATCCTGGAAGGTGAATTGGTAGGGGCGGGCTCCGTCGGCATTGAGGAAACCTACAATCTTGCCTTCAACTTTTACGGGAACACACATGTAGGATTTAATCCACTCAAAGCCTGGTATCTTTACCCACCACGGCACAGCCGTGGTATCGGGGATAAGCAAGGGTTCCCCGCTCTCGTAAACTTTTTGAATGCTTTGGTAATCCGTAAGGTGAAGGGTAAGCCAGGAGATTTTGTCCTCTGCTCCCCATTTCTCGTAGCCTCGGTGGGCGACTACCTGGGCATAATCACCTATGATAAACATCAGGTTGAAGGCATCACCTGGGACGATTTGCCCCGCTTTTTCCAGGATGAGGTCCAGGAATTCCTCAGGGGATTGGGCCTTTAGGATTAGGGCAACAGTCTCGGTCAATGTCTGAACCAAATGCCGCTCTTCTCTCTCCGTTTGGAGGAAGCGGTCCCTGGCCAACGCCATAGCCAAGGCATCGCTGACCTGGCGGAGGAAAGCCATTTTCCCTTCCCAGAAGGGCTCAGGACGGGTGCTGAGCAAAGCCAGGGCTCCTATTAGCTCACCGCCAAAGCGCAGTGGGAAAACAATCCTTGAACGGTAGCCTGCTTGTGCCACGGCTCTATCCACTGGGTAAGAGGAAAATTCTTCCAAGTTTGTGGTGCAATCTATCTCCCCAGCCAAGATGGCCTTTGCCGCTGCGCTGTCTTGGGCAGCAAAAGTAGTGCCATCAGGGAGCTCAGGCACTGAGGGTTCGGACTTAATGTTGATTATGCGGGCGGTCATGGTTTCTCTGTCAAAGAGCAAGAGGACAATCCTCTGGCATCCCAGGAGCCGGGAGAGGTTCTCAGCCAAGGTAGGGAAAGCTTCCCTAACTTCTAAGGCATTGAGGGCTTGGGATATTTCCGTCAAGGCTTTCTGCTCTTCTTCCGCTCGGCGCTGTTGGGTTATCTCGGTGGTGGTCTCCACAGCCCCTATTACTTTACCGCTTTCATCTTTCAGAGGCCTTGCCCTTATGAGCCAAACCCGGCCATCGGGGGAAGTTACCTCGCCTTGTTGGAAGGAGCCAGTTCGGATGGCCTCCAATACCGGGCAATTGGGGCAGGGGGAAAGCCTTCCGTGCCAGATTTCGTAGCAGTGCTTCCCCACCAGCTCTTCAGGCCTTTTCCCCACAGAATCCCCTGCTGCCTTATTGGCCCAGCGTATCCTCAGCTCCGGGTCCTGGAAAGTAACCAGGTCCGATACCCCTTCCAGGATTAGCCTTTTCTCCGCCTCGGAGCGAGCCAGGGTGCTCTGAGCGGCAACAATTTCCTCAGCCATTTCCTTGAAGGAAGAGAGGAGGAAGTTGATTTCGGCAGCGGCTCCGGGCAAGTGGCGAGGGAAATCAGCGGATATGGCTCCTTCCCTCAGCTTTCCCACCCCTTCCAGCAGGATTTCCAGAGGCCTTATGGCCATCCTCTCCAAGCTCCTGAAGCCAGTGCTTATACCTATGGCCCAGAGTAAAACTCCCAGTAGGAAGGGAACAAACTCAAGGGCTAAGAATGGGGCCATAGCCTTTAGAGGGGAAAAAGTTGCTACAACGGTAAGGTTGGAGTTTCTTAGGGGAGAAGTTAACCTCAACCCTGTGGGAGGTTTGGGATTGGAGGCCGCTTCTTCCAAATCAGGGGGGAACAGGGGTAGGAGCTGGCCTTGGGGATTGGCCAAGAAAAGCTGGCCCTCGTAAAGAGGCGAAAGTTCTTGGGCTATGAAGGTTTGAAGGTGATAGCGGCTAACGAGAGCAATCAGGTATCCTTCCGGGGTTTTGAGGGTAAGGTAAAGATGAGTAAAGCCTGCGGGGCTCTGGACCAGGGAAAGGCCCTCAAGCGAAAATTCGGGCAGGAGCAAGGAGCCGGAAGGCATAGCCAAAGAGATAGCCCCATCTTGGCCTACCAGGCAGAAGCTCTCAAAGTAGCCTTCCCCTAAGGCTTTGTTCAGGATGTAAGCCGCCTCTTGCGGGGATTTGCCCTGGATGTTTTCGGCCAAGGAGGCGAGGTGATGGCTCAGGTGAGTGAACTCTCCCTCTAACCTTTGAGCGGCAAAACTGGCTATAGCCTTGCGGCGGGAAATGCCCGTATGGATACCCCAGATGCTGGTAAAGAGGCCGGCCAGTAAGAAAACCGTCAAACCGGGTAAGATTACCCATCGCCAGACAAAATTAGCGAAAGCTTTCCGCAAAGGAACACCGTACTGCATCCCATCCCCTCTATCAAGATTATACCGCTAAGGCTGAAGGAGTGCAAAGAGTCAAAAAGTAGACCGGCTGCCTAATTTTAGGCCTTTGCGGGTGGATTTAGGCGATTTTCACCCTTGTTTGCCAAGACCATATCCCGAGGTGGCTTGCTGGAGTCAGGCCAGAGGCCCAGAGAATCTGACTATTGGAGATAGCCTCGCCTCTTCCGGGGCTTGCAATGACATTGCCTTGTCAATACGCCCGACAAAATCCCCAAATTTGACACAAAAAGCCCTTTGTGGTATAAAAGGAAACGATAAAGATAAAGCCCTTCGTCCGAGTCTCAAGTGGATGAGGACGAGAGGGCTTTACTTTTGGGGGTTTGCTCCTTTAAAAAATAAAAACGGGGAAGGAGGTGAGAAATGAAAGCTCTGGGCCGTCAGCTTGTGGTGGAATTCTGGGATTGTCAGGGCGACCTGAATTCCGCCGAGCTCATTGAAAAAACCCTGAAGGAGGCGGTCCAGAAGGCCAGGGCCTTCTTGCTGGACACCAAAGTCCATCGTTTCCAACCCCAGGGGATTTCAGGGGTGGCAGTGATAGCCGAATCCCATATCTCCATCCACACCTGGCCTGAATACAAATATGCCGCCGTTGATGTCTTCACCTGTGGCAATACCGATCCGGACGCAGCTGTTGAGCACATACTCCAAGTGCTTAAACCCAAAAAAGTGAAAACCCTGAGGATTGAGAGGGGTGTCCTGCAAGACCAAAATTTGCACTTGGAGTACAAGGACTATGACACTTGACTCAAAGAAGAAGCTGCTCCTCGGGCAGCTCCACAACCCTGGCAATTGGGCTTCCTTGGCGGGAGTCTGGTTGCCAGGGAATTTTTTATAAAGGGTGTGAGGCCATGCTGGACCCTGACAAATGGATATGGGAGCTCCAGACTGCAGGCACTATCTTTGCCCTAAAAGTGAAAAAATGGCTCATCCGGAAGAAGACCCGCTATCAGAACCTGGAAATCGCCCTTACCGAAGACTACGGTTTAGCCATGAGCCTTGATGGTTGCTTCATGCTCACGGAAAGAGATGAGTTCTTCTACCACGAGATGCTGGTTCACCCTGTTCTCCTCTCCCTCCCCAAGCCTTCCTCTGTCCTAATTATAGGTGGAGGTGACGGCGGGGCTTTAAGGGAAACTTTGCGCCACCCCGTAAAAGAGGTTTACCTTGTGGAAATTGACCAAGAGGTTCTGGATGCGGCTATCCAATTCCTTGAACCCATCCACAAAGGCTCTTTCTACGATAGCCGAGTTAAGATTGTCACTACGCCGGGGGAAGAGTTCGTTCTGAAGACAAACGTAAAGTTTGATGCCATTATTGTTGATTCTACCGATCCGATCGGGCCGGCCAGGAGGCTTTTTGAAGAGGAATTTTTCGCCTCCTGCCAGAAAGCCCTGAAAGAGAAGGGGCTGATAGCCCTCCAATCCGGTACGCCTTATCTCCACCCCGAAGAGCTAACTTCCACCTTCCGGGCTCTCAAGAAACTTTTCCCGTTTGTTGAAGTTTACCTGGGGTTCATGCCCTCCTATCCTTCGGGGATGTGGTCCTACATAGTAGCCGGAGGACGGCCCGCAGTTCTCAGGCTGAAGACTTTAACGAGAAGGTACAAGGAAAGGGGGCTGGCGACAAAATACTACACTCCAGAGGTGCACCTTGCGGCCTTCACCTTGCCTCGCTTCGTCCAAGAGCTTCTTTCCAAAGCCTCCACCGAAGGATGAAAAGCTCCTTGAAAGCTCTGGCAATGACATCAAGACGAGCCCCTGTTTGCTTTCCAGCTGGGCGAGGGAGGTGGGTAACGGGGACTTCCTTGAACTTAAAGCCAGCCCTCTTGGCTCTGATTAAGAACTCGGCGCTAAAGGTTGCTCCGAAGGAGCGAATTTGGGGGGCAACTTTCTCCATAACTTCCCGCTTGAAAAGCTTGAAAGCGCAATCTATATCCCGCACAGTATAGCCGAATAGGACCGTGACCAGGAAACTCCACCCCCATCCAAACAGAACCCTATACCATGGGTCCATCCGGCGAGGGCGGTAACCGGCTACAAGGTCGGCGTGTTCTATGAGGGGCAGGAGTTTGCGGAGCTCCTCAAGTTTGAACTGCCGGTCGGAATCGGTGAAGAAAATCAGCTCTTTAGTGGCCGCTGTAATGCCGGAATAGACGGCCGCCCCGTACCCTTTGTTCCTTTCATGGCGGATGAGGCGAACTTTGGGGAATGAAGCCGCTTTTTCCATAACGACTTTGGCAGTATTGTCCTTGCTCCCGTCATCAACAACGATTATCTCGTAGTCCTCGGAAACGGAGGAGAGGACTCGGTCCATTTCTTCAATCATCGGGCCGATGTTAGCTTCTTCGTTGTAGGCAGGCATCACTCCCGAAATAGAAGGCATCGCTCCCTCCTAAGGTTTCCTTTGCCGTTGTGAATCCCCAAGCATCAAAGTTGCTTCGCCCTGGAAAAAATCACCGCTTCCTCTTGCGACGCCAAGGGCGAGAGCCAGGCGGGGAAGGGATAGCAATCTCCGGGCGGATTTCAGGCCAATACCCAGGAACAGGTGAGCGTAGGTATTCCTCAGCTACTCTCTTACCCTCTGCTATCATTTCCGCTGTCTTGGAGAAATCCTGGGGGTCAAGGCCGGAAAAGGCTGTTATCTTGATGTGGTGGAGGGTGATTTCGGGGTTGGCTGCGGCGTCTTCCAGGTCTTCCAGAAGGTGCTGGTAGAGCATGATGGTGATACAGCGCCGGCCTATGTTCACTAAACCCTGAACCCTGGGCTCTATCTGACCCCCATAGCTCACATCAATTGCGTAAATTTCTTTAGCCCCTTTCTCTATGGCTATTTCAATCGGCACATTGGCTACTACCCCGCCATCCACGAATTGCCAGCCGTTGTATTCCACAGGGGGGAAGGTGATAGGCTGTGCAGCGCTGGCCATGACCGCATCCACCAATAGGGCTTCCGGGTCCTCACCGAATAGGTAGAGGGTGGCAGTGTTGAGGTTGGCTGCCGTGATGTAAAGCCTAACGCTTAGGTCGCCAAAGCGCTTCTTGTCAGGCGGGATATACTTTTCCACCAAGCGGCGGAGGTGGTCGCTGGGGAAAAGGCTGTCTTTGCCGGTGATAAGCCGCCAGACCATGGTTAACTTATTGCCTGGGAAGACGTCTTCCCGGCGGATGCTCTTCCAAAGTTCGCCGAGCCTATAAGCTCCTTCCAAGGTGGGGTCGGTGGCGATAAATGCGGCATTCATTGCCCCGGCTGAGGTGCCTACCAAGATATCGGGTTTTAGGCCGTGTTCAAAGAGGGCTTGCAGTGCTCCTACCTCTAAGGCTCCCCTGTTGCCACCTCCGCTCAGGACGAAGGCAACCGGTCCTTTGCTCATACCCTACTCCTCGCGATGTAGTTTGCTCAGAGGTTTTCCGCTGCCTCCTCTCTTGTGGAGGACCATTTCGGCCATTATGCTTATGGCTATTTCCTCCGGGGTTTCGGCCCCTATATCCAGGCCTATCGGGGCGAAAACTTTGGCCAGAAGGCTTTCTTCAAATCCTTTTTCCCTTAGACGCTTGAAGATAAGGGCTACTTTGCGGCGGCTCCCCAGCAAGCCAATGTAGGAGGCAGGGGAATTTATCACTTTCTCCAAAGCTAAGGCGTCGCTCTCGTGAGACCGCGTGGCTATGACCACCCAGGTATGAGGGGTTATGGGGAAAGTTTCCAGAAGCGATACTAAATCGCCGGCCAGCACTTTGTCGGCGAAAGGGAAGCGCTCTTTTGAGGCGAAATCGCTCTGCTCGTCCAGAACTGCTATCCGGTAGCCCAGCTCTTTGGCCAATTTGGCCAGGGCGAGGCTTAC
>JAPWUT010000145.1 GCA_028275425.1 Anaerolineae bacterium
AAAGCCCAACTGGCTTTAGGGTTTTGAGAACGCAGTAGAACCCTCTGAAGCCTCTCCATCCTTACCTCACCCGAAAAGTATACCATTGAGGGGCTAAAGCAGCAAGCTTTGCACCGACTGAAGTTGGGTTTATACCTCCACCCTGGAAAGGTCAGCAATGCCTTTGGGCAGAAGGGCGATGCGCTGGAGGAGGGCAAGACGGTTCTCACGCACTTCCTTGTCTTCTACCATCACGAAAACATCGTAGAAGAACCTGTCAATCGGTTCTACAAGCGGGGCTAAGAGAGCGAAAAGCCCGTCTACGTCGTTAACTTTGCGCCTCTTTTCCTCAGCTTCCAGGTAGGCTTTGTAGAGGTTGTGCTCGGCCGGTTCGGTAAAGCGCTCAGGGTTAAGGGGAAGAAGCCCAGGAACATCTTTCACTATCCGGGCCGGACGGATAAAGGCGGTCATTATGGTTGGGAATTCCGGCCTCTGAGCCCAACGGGCAAGGTCTTTAAGGGTCAGCCAAGCTAAGAATGGGTCATCGGCTCGCTCCGCCAGGACCGCCTCTATGAGGTCGGCTCTGTAACCCCTTTCTTGGAATAGGCCTCGCATCCTGGCTACGATGAACTCCCAAGCTTCCCTTATCGTCCCCTCCGGGTCGGTCAAGGGCAGAAGGCGAGCAGCTTCGGTTAAGGCTTCTTTAAGCGATAGGCTTATGCCTTTGTCCACAAGGATTTGAACCAGCCCAAGGGCCGTCCGCCTGAGCCCATAAGGGTCGGCAGAGCCAGTGGGGGCAAGTCCTACACCCAGAAGGCCTGTGATTGTATCCAGCCTATCGGCAATGCCTACTATGGTGCCAGCAACGGTTTTAGGCAGGGCATCCCCGGCAAAACGGGGCAAGTAGTGCTCAAAAATGGCCTCCGCTACCTCCGGGTCTTCCCCCCAGCGAAGGGCATAGTATCGGCCCATAAGCCCTTGCAAGGCTGTGAGTTCAATGACCATTTGAGTGGCCAGGTCGGCCTTGCAGAGGTGAGCCACTCTATAGGCTTTCTTCGCTTCCTCTTCAGGGATGCTGAGGCGCTGGCAAAGCCAGGGGACTAAATTTTCCAGCCGCTTGACTTTATCCAGCATTGAGCCCAGTTTCTCTTGGAAGGTCAGGCCTTTTATCTTGGGCAAGTGCTCCTCAAGAGATTTCCTCAAGTCCGTAGCGATGAAGTAATCGGCATCGGCGAAGCGAGCCCGCAGGACGGCCTCGTTCCCCCGGCAAACGATGTCCAAGTGGCGGGTATCGCCATTGCGGACGGCAATGAAATAGGGCAGGAGCTCCCCATCGGAGGCTAATACCGGGAAATAGCGCTGGTGCTTCTTCATGACGGTTATGAGCACTTCTTTGGGCAAGCGAAGGTAATCGGGGTCAAAGGCTCCTCTGAAGGCCGTGGGCTTTTCCACAAGGTTGGCCACTTCTTCCAAAAGGGCAGGGTCATCCGGAATGAAGCCGCTTACCTCTGAAGCTAACTTAGAAGCTTGCTCCTTTATCGTCTCCTTCCGCTTCTCCATGTCCACCATGATTCCGGCCTTTTCCATGGCTTGGAAGTAATCTTCGGCCTTTTCCAAGGTTATGGGAGGGGAGCCTTCTGGCCTCAAGCCCCGGGTCGTGCGGCCAGAGCGAACCCCTGCGTATTCAAAGTCCACGATTCTATCGCCGAACAGGGCCACAAGCCAGCGGATCGGCCTTGAGAACCGGATTCCGCTTTCGTTCCAGCGCATTGAGAGGGTGAAGCGCAGGGATGAGATTAAGCGTGGGAAGAGTTCGGCCAGGACTTCAGGGGCAGTTTTGCCCGCTTTCCGGATTACAGCCACAAGGTAGCGCTTCCCCTCGGATTCCCTGACCTGTAGTTCTTCCACTTTTACACCTTGCCTTTCGGCGAAAGCGAGGGCGGCTTTTGTGGGCTTTCCCTCCTGGTCAAACGCTGCCGAAGCCGGTGGCCCCTTAATCACAAGCTCTTCTTCCTCCTGGGAGGAGGCCAAGCCTTCAATGTAAAGCACGAGGCGGCGAGGGGTTCCGCTTACGTAAAGGTTCTTGTAGCGTAGGCGCGCTTCGGCCAAAAGTTCAGGGGCTACGGATTTTAGCTGTTCCACAGCCGAACTTAGATCACGGGCCGGGAGTTCCTCCGTCCCTATTTCCAGGAGGGCATCGGCGTAAGGGGGCAGAGGCCTTTCATCCTCTTTGGCGATAGCCGAGCTTTTTTCGGGAAGGGGGGCTTTAGCAAGCCAAGGGAAGCCCATCTCCTGGCGCTGGCGGAGGTAAAGTTGAGCGGCTTGGCGGGCCAAATCCCTCATCCGGGCAAAGTATGAAGCCCTCTCAGCAACACCGATGGTCCCTCTGGAGTCCAGGAGGTTGAATGTGTGGGAGCAACGGAGGATGTAGTCGTGGGCGGGGATTACAAGGCCTCTTTCCAAGCAGCGTTTGGCTTCGGCCTCATATTCGCTGTAGAGAAGCCTGAGCCTATCCACATCGGCTTCTTCAAAGTTATAAATGCAGTGCTCTACCTCGGAACGGAGAAGGATATCGCCATAGGTGTGGATGCCATCCCAGTCAATTTCCCACACGCTCTTTACCTGTTGCAGGAACATGACGATTCGCTCAAGACCGTAGGTTATCTCTACGGCTACTGGGTTGAGGTCAATCCCTCCAGCCTGCTGGAAGTAGGTGAACTGAGTGATTTCCAAGCCATCAAGCCACACTTCCCATCCGAGCCCCCAAGCTCCAAGGGCTGGGGACTCCCAGTTATCTTCAACGAAACGTATGTCGTGCTGGGTGGGGTCAATGCCCAGCGCTTCAAGGCTTTCCAGGTAGATTTCCTGAGGGTTGCCGGGGTCGGGCTTGAGGATGACCTGGAATTGGAAGTGGAGCTGCATCCGGTTGGGATTTTCTCCGTAGCGCCCATCGTCGGGGCGGTAAGAAGGTTCTACGTAAGCTACGTTCCAAGGTTCGGGGCCAAGGACTCTGAGGAAAGTGGCAGGGTTCATCGTTCCGGCCCCCACTTTCTCACTGTAAGGCTGCCAGATTAAGCATCCCCTATCGGCCCAGAATTTCTGAAGGCGGAGAATAACCTCTTGGAAAGACAGTGCTTTACCCATATATCCCTCCCGATTCAAGCTTGTCCAAAAATCTCGTTGATTTCAAAGGCCTTTCCAGGCGGTAAAGGATGTAGCGCCTGAGGATGGCTTCAACTTCCACCCCAAGGTTGTGAGGGATTCGCAGGTGCTGGCAGTATTCGTAATCCCTTGTGAGGAAAAAGCGCATAATTTTGAGGGCTCCTTGGGATAGAGCCGTTGCCCCATCTTTTCCTTCGCCGCAGCGGGGGCAGAGGGCTCCGCCATCGGCTACGGAGAAGTAATTGACCGAGGCCTTGAGCGGCTCTCGGCATTTGACGCAGACGAAAAGTTCAGGCCTGTAGCCAGCCAGGGTAAGGAGATGAAGTTCAAAGAAGCGCATTATTGGCCAAGCTTCTTGCCCTTTGTCCAGGCGCCGAAAGCTTTCCAAGACCAAGGAATAGACCTGGGGGTTTTTATCCTGCTCGGCCATGAAGCCGTCTGTAAGCTCGGCGATGTAGTGAGCGTATCCGGTGCGGAGGAGGTCTTCGCGGAGGTTTGGGAAATATTCCAAAGCCTCGGCCTGAGTTATTATGTCCAGTTCTTTCCCCTTAGCCACCAAAAGCTTAACGTGGGTGAAAAGCTCAAGGTGGCCGGCTTTTCGGCTGGTGGGTTTTCTCACCCCTTTGGCCAGGAGGCGAAGCTTGCCTTCCTCCAGGGAATAGACCGTAACCAGCCTATCGGCCTCTCCGAAATCGGCCCGCTTTAGGACTATGGCATTGATTTTGTAAAGCCTTTCCCGGTTCACCCTCCCCTCACCGTTCCATACCTGAAAGGCCTTTTCCAATTCTCGGCCATTTTCTTCTGGTAGAGCTCTTCGGCATCAAGCCCAAGGGCCGAAAGGAGGTGAAGGATTCGGATTATGGCATCAATCAGTTCTTCCCCGACTTTTTCCAAAGGTTGGCCCTTCTTGTAGGCATCGGTAGCCTCGGAGATTTCGGAGTGGATTAGGGCAAGCATTTCCCAGATGCGGCTCTCGTCGCTGCTGAACCCCTTAGCATCCACGAGAGCCCTCACTTCTGCCATTTTCTCATTGAGGCATCCCTCTTTCATAGCTCCTCCTCGGCATCTGATTATACCACCTTTTTGGCGCCGATTGAAGTCGGCCTCTTGGGCCAGAGATCGGCCTGCGCCGAGTACGGGCGTAGCGGTGCTACGCCTCTACATTGGACCGGGGGTGGAGGGGGCGCAAGCCCCCTCCCAGGGGGTTTGGGGGATGTGCCCCCAAAAACAAAAAGAGGGGGCGAGTTGCCCACTCCTACTAACCCTGCCACGAGTGGGACCCAAAACGCTGGCAAACCCCAAGCCAACGGGGGTGGGTAAAGGGGGGTCCAGGGGGGCGAAGCCCCCATGGCGGGGGGTGTGGGGGGTGTCCCCCCAAGAAACCAAAAGAAGGGGCGAGTAGCTTACATTTAGGCCTCTGCCAATGGCCGACTTTTCAGGGTAGAAAGTAGTGCTGCATGAGGAGCTTACGGCCAGCAGGCCCTTTGAGGAATTCCAGAAGCTTGCGGCCAGCTTCACTGCCAGCCACCCCGTAAGCCGGCAACTTCAAGGTATAATCGGGAGAGGAGGGCCCTTTGCCTTCCAAACGTAGCGCTTTAACTTTCGCGTTTAGGAGGGAGGCGGAAACATAGCCAATTGCCCCAGGCCTTGAAG
>JAPWUT010000185.1 GCA_028275425.1 Anaerolineae bacterium
GCTTCACAAAGGAGAGGAGGAAAGCGATGCTGAGGTAACCGCTTACCAGCGCACTCGTAAATCCTACAAGCAGGATGAACCACTGGCTCCCAAGTTCACCCGCAAAGGCAAGGTCCAGTAGCTTCTTCAGTCCAGCCCCGAATATTATCGGGACCGAAAGGAGGAAGCTAAAGCGGGCAGCCTCTTCCCGATTAAGTCCGGCGAGAATACCTGCCGTTATGGTGGAGCCTGAGCGGGAAATCCCTGGCGTTATAGCCAGAGCCTGAAAGAGCCCGATGAAAAGAGCGTTAAGCCAGTTCAATTGCTCCATCCCTTTGCGGGGCTTCAGCCTAAGCTCCGCCAAAACCAAAAGCAAAGCCGTGCCGATAAGCGCTACCGAAACCAGCCTCGGTGAGGAGAACAAGGCCTCAAAGAAGTCATCCAGGGTAACCCCCGCTACTACCCCTGGGACCGTGGCCAGTAGGATTAGCCAGCTAAGATAAGCTTGGTAAGACCTCTCGCCGGCAGTGATGCTTCTGAGCCAGGCCTTGGCGAGGGCAATTAGCTCCGAGCGGAAGTAAGCCAAAACGGCCAAAAGGGTCCCCCAGTGCACTAAGGCGTCAAAGGCAACGGAAGGGATAGGCCAGCGCAGCAGATGCGGGATAAGGACCAAGTGGCCGGAGCTGGACACAGGCAGGAATTCGGTCGCCCCTTGGATGATTCCCATGGCAACAGCGCGTAAAGGGTCCATTAAAGCCTCCTCTGATAAGATGCCATGAACTCTTCCCGGAGAAGGGCGAAATTTCCCTCCAGGATTGATTGCCTAATGCGCTTGACCAAATTGACCATGAAGTAAACGTTGTGGATGGTGGCCAAGATTGGGGCGAGGATTTCCTCGGCTTTGAAGAGGTGGCGGAGGTAAGCGCGGGAGAAGTTGCGGCAAGTATAGCATCCACAAGTAGGGTCTACTGGGTTAGGGTCCCGAGCATACTGGGCGTTGGTGATGTTAATCTTCCCTTGCCAAGTAAACAATGTGCCGGTGCGGCCCATCCGAGTGGGCAAGACGCAGTCAAAAATGTCAATCCCTCGGCTTATCCCCTCAAAGAAATCCTCCGGAGCCCCAACCCCCAATAGATGCCTTGGTTTGTCCCGAGGCAGAACGGGGATTACAACCTCCAGCATTTCCCAAGTCTTTTCCTTAGGCTCACCAACCGATAAACCTCCGATGGAGAAGCCGTCAAAGCCTAAGGAAGCGATGAACCGAGCGCTCTCCCTCCTTAGGTCCGGAAATATGCCCCCCTGAATTATTCCGAATAGGGCCTGGTCGGTGCGGCGATGGGCCTTTAGGCATCGTTCGGCCCAGCGGTGAGTCCTTTCAGTGGCCTCTTTAACGTAATCCCTTTCCAGAGGGGGAGGGCACTCGTCAAGGCAGGTGATGAAATCGGCCCCCAGAAGCTCTTGGATTTCTATCGCTTTCTCCGGGGTCAATAGGTGCATGGAGCCGTCCAAATGGGAACGGAAAACGACTCCCTCTTCGGTGAAGCGGCGGAGGGATTCCAGGCTGTAAATCTGAAAGCCGCCGCTATCGGTCATGATTGGGCGAGGCCAGGCCATGAAGCGGTGCAAACCCCCAAGCTCGGCTATAACCTCGGGGCCAGGCCTCAGGTAAATATGATAGGTATTGGCCAAGATTAGGGTAACCCCAAGCTCTTCCAGCTCTTTCGGAGTAAGGGCTTTAACCGTAGCCTGAGTCCCAACAGGCGCAAAGACCGGGGTCGGAATCTCCCCATGGGGAGTTCGGATAACCCCAACCCTGGCCCAGGTTTCGGAATCTTCCTTGAGGATTGTGAACTCAAACGGCTCGCGCATCTTAGCCCCGGCGTTCAGAAATACCAGAATTTTGGCGTTGTGTCAAATCCGTTTCTGGGTATAATATACCGTGGAGGGCAAGGTGAAGGATAAGGAGCTCACCCCCATACGCTCCCAATATCTCAAGATAAAGCGCCAGTATCCTGACGCCATACTTCTTTTCCGCCTCGGCGACTTTTACGAAACGTTTGACGAAGATGCCCGCATCGTTTCCGAAGTCTGCAACATCGTCCTTACCTCCCGCCCAGTGGGGAAAGGCCAGAGAGTTCCTTTAGCTGGGGTCCCTCATCACTCCCTGGAAACCTACTTGGCCAAGCTCATCGCTGCCGGGTACAAGGTGGCAATATGCGAGCAGTTGAGCGATAAGCCCGTGAAAGGCCTCATGCCCAGGGAGGTGGTGAGGGTCGTAACCCCAGGGACTGTAATAGAGCCAGGCTTGCTGGAAGACAAGCGCAACAATTACCTTGCCGCAGTCGTCCTTGAGGGCAAGAAAGCCGGCATCGCTTATACAGACATCACTACCGGTGAATTTGCCGCAACCCAGATAGAGGCCGATGATATTCTCCTGGCCGTCCAAGAAGAGCTGGAAAGGCTCCGCCCCGCTGAAATCCTCGCCGATGAAGAGGCCCGAAGGGGGTTGGAAAGCATCGGGCTTAACTCCCACTTAACAACCTACGAATCCTGGCACTTTGAGCTTGGCAATGCTCGCCAGGCCCTTCTTGACCACTTCAAAGTAGCCACTACTGAAGGTTTCGGCCTGGGAGGGAAAACCCTGGCCGAAAGGGCAGCCGGAGCCATAATCCAATACCTGAGCGAGACCCAGAAAGCCGCCCTCCGCCAACTATCTTCCCTCAAAACTTACTCCACCTCCGATTTCATGCCCCTGGACCCAGCCACCCGGCGGAACTTGGAGCTTTCGGAGACCATAAGGGGTAGGGAACGGAGAGGCTCCCTCCTGTGGGTCCTGGACCAAACCCGTACTCCCATGGGGGCAAGGCTACTCTACCGCTGGGTTAACCAGCCCTTGATTAAAATTGAGGAGATAAACCGCAGGCTTGATGCCGTTGAAGCCCTGTACCACGATACCATCCTCAGGACCAGAGTTAGGGAACTCCTGAAGCAAACTCCGGACTTGGAAAGGCTTGTGGGTAGGGTCAGGCAGGGGATAGCAAGCCCGAGGGACTTGGTAGGCATCAGGAAAGCTTTGGAGGTAGTGAACCAAATCCGGGAAGTTCTGGGGGAAAAAGACCATCCCCCACTCCAGTCAATCTACCAGAGGCTGGACCCCGTGCCGCAAGTCATTTCCCTCATCGCCAGGGCAATAACCGACGACCCACCTGGCACAGTCGGGGCCGGCGGGGTTATAAAACCAGGCTTCTCCAGAGAGCTGGACGGAATCATTGAGGCATCTCGCAATGCCAAAGAATGGATTGCACGCTTGGAGGCCCGAGAACGCCAACGCACTGGCATCAAAACCTTGAAGGTAGGATACAACAAGGTCTTCGGCTACTACATTGAGGTCACAAAATCCAACCTCAACGCCGTCCCGCCCGATTACATCCGCAAGCAAACCTTGGTCAACGCCGAGCGCTTCATAACCCCTGAACTCAAAGAATACGAAGCTTTAGTGCTGAACGCAGAAGAAAGGATTGCTGAGCTTGAAGCCCAGCTTTTCAGGCAAGTATGCCAAGAAATAGCGCAGGAAAGCCCCAAGCTCATGGCCACAGCCTCAGCTCTGGCCGAGCTTGACGTCTACGCCTCCTTGGCCGAAGTGGCGGAGAGAAACGGCTACGTCCGCCCGGTAGTAGACGAAAGCGATGAAATCCACATCATTGAAGGCCGCCACCCCGTAGTAGAGCTTACCATAAGCGAGCCATTTGTCCCCAACGATGTCCACCTCACCCCGGAGGAGCGCATCCTGGTTATAACTGGGCCCAACATGAGCGGAAAGAGCACCTACATCCGCCAAGTAGCCCTAATTGTCCTCATGGCCCAGATCGGTTCCTTTGTTCCGGCCAGGGAAGCGCGAATAGGGATTGTAGACAGAATCTTCACACGCATAGGAGCGCAGGACGAAATTGCCGCCGGTCAATCAACTTTCATGGTAGAGATGGTGGAAACGGCTAACATCCTCCACCACGCCACCCCCAAAAGCCTCCTCATCCTGGACGAAATAGGGCGTGGAACAAGCACTTATGATGGCATTTCCATAGCCTGGGCTGTTGTAGAATA
>JAPWUT010000081.1 GCA_028275425.1 Anaerolineae bacterium
ACTATGGTGCGATTGCGACGTTCTTAGTCAATACAAAGTAATCATCCACCCCCAAGTTTCAATCCCACTATGGTGCGATTGCGACCTTAAAAACAGAGTTTATGTCAAAAAAATCAAAAAAGTTTCAATCCCACTATGGTGCGATTGCGACCCGTTATCCCAGGGGCTTGGGCTTCGGCGTTTGCTTGTGTTTCAATCCCACTATGGTGCGATTGCGACTGCGCGATGTTGCAGCTATTTGTGCTTTCAACCAATCGTTTCAATCCCACTATGGTGCGATTGCGACCTCCCAATATCCTGGGAGGAGGCTGAAGCGGATCTCGGTTTCAATCCCACTATGGTGCGATTGCGACACAGATAGAAGCCGAAATCGCCAAGGCGCGGATGAAGTTTCAATCCCACTATGGTGCGATTGCGACTCCGTCCTGAGCAGCTAGAAATCTTCCAGCAGCGCGGTTTCAATCCCACTATGGTGCGATTGCGACTTTTCTCAACCACCAAGACAGAACCTGGAAATATCTGTTTCAATCCCACTATGGTGCGATTGCGACTTGGCTTGCTTATCAGGCGTGAAGTGAAAAATATCTGTTTCAATCCCACTATGGTGCGATTGCGACGGAAGAGACCCTACGCCACCAAGAGCTTGTGGCTCGCGTTTCAATCCCACTATGGTGCGATTGCGACTCGTGTGTTACCGGTGGCACCTCGTAGCGCTGGAATTTGTTTCAATCCCACTATGGTGCGATTGCGACGTGGCGTTAGGGCTGGGGAGGGAGGGAAACAGATAGGTTTCAATCCCACTATGGTGCGATTGCGACGCGACGTATAACAATGGCACGGCGCAGGTGTATTTGTTTCAATCCCACTATGGTGCGATTGCGACGCAGGCAGCTTCTGCCCTTGCAATTCTCGTAGTGTTGTTTCAATCCCACTATGGTGCGATTGCGACTAAACTGGCTACAACATGAAATTTGGATCGTCTAGTTTCAATCCCACTATGGTGCGATTGCGACTATGAGGAGCAAGGACCTCTATATAACCGCGTAGTTGCCGGTTTCAATCCCACTATGGTGCGATTGCGACCTCAGCCTTCCCCTACCCGAAGCCCCCGGGAAGAGAGGAGTTTCAATCCCACTATGGTGCGATTGCGACCCGTTAGGTCCTGAACAACGCCGGATCGTAAAGGTGATGTTTCAATCCCACTATGGTGCGATTGCGACTTTATAATCTGCGTGTACGGGATCAATGGATTGGCGTTTCAATCCCACTATGGTGCGATTGCGACGGGATTATCTCGCCATCAATGTATGGAATTGCCAAGGTTTCAATCCCACTATGGTGCGATTGCGACCGGTCACGGTCACGGTCAAAGCACAAGGCTACAATGACGTTTCAATCCCACTATGGTGCGATTGCGACTGCTCACAAACGTTTGCCGTCCCTACCCCTTCTACCAGTTTCAATCCCACTATGGTGCGATTGCGACGGCCGGCATTAGAATGGCCCCATAGAGGGGTAAATTAGTTTCAATCCCACTATGGTGCGATTGCGACTACTTGGCCAGGGGGAAGATAGCCACATTGAAGATAGTTTCAATCCCACTATGGTGCGATTGCGACCTGGCCTGGCCGATTCGGGTTCGTTTCGTTCTCTTCCGTTTCAATCCCACTATGGTGCGATTGCGACTCGTAGCCATGGCTTGCAGGGGGGAGTCGTTTGAGGTGGTTTCAATCCCACTATGGTGCGATTGCGACCGCGGCTGAAGGAGCTGCAGGCGGATTACCCTAAGCTGTTTCAATCCCACTATGGTGCGATTGCGACCCCTCTTTGGCACAACCTTTGGAAACCAAATGGTCAGTTTCAATCCCACTATGGTGCGATTGCGACGAACGTCTCTCCGACCAACTTCACCCAGAAGGCGCTCCCGTTTCAATCCCACTATGGTGCGATTGCGACATCTCCATGTGCGAGGAATTTGAAGCCACGGTTCCACGTTTCAATCCCACTATGGTGCGATTGCGACCAAGGGGATATTAAGTTGTTAAAGTGCTTGGCTTCGGTGAATGGCTTGAGCTTGTTTCGGCTATATTCTACCACCTTCTTCCCCTTTTGTCAAATCGGCAAAGTGGGGAAAGTGGCCAATTTTGCGGCAAACCTCCGGTTACCCCTTAGGCCCTGGGGGGTCGACGGCAAAAGGAGTAAGCGCAAAGTTGGGGGAATTTTCGGGAAATTTGGGCTTGGATAAGGCCAATTTTTTCTTTTTCCTTCTCTTTTGCCTTATGGCCGAAATGTCAAATTGGGCCGTTTGGGCCAAAACCGGCGCTAAAACTGGGAGGTCGACGGCAATTGGCTTTACGCTTCAAAGGTGCTGAGTGAACCCCGTTGGCTTAAAGCTTGCCTCGCGGGCGGGGCGTTAGGTCACAGGGGGCACTCCCTCACGCCTCTGTCGGGGGCTTCGCCCCCTGGACCCCCGTTTGCCCACCCTCATGGGCTTAGGGTTTGCCGGCGTTTTGGGTCCCACTCGTGGCGGGATTGCAGGGGTTGGCTGTTCGCCCCCTTTTAAGGTTTTGTGGGGGGACACCCCCCACAGCCCCCCGACAGGGGGCTCCGCTCCCTCCACCCCCGTTTTCCCACCCTCGTGGGCTGAGGGTTTGCCTACGTCTTGGGCCCCACTCGTGGCGGGGTGGCAAGAGTTGGCTGTTCGCCCCTTCTTTGAAAATTTTGGGGGCACATCCCCCAGACCCCCTGGGAGGGGGCTTGCGCCCCCTCCACACCCTTTCCCACCCCCGTAGTTGGAGTTTGCTCCGTGCTCTTATATTCTTAGCAAGGCCGCTTATGGCCTGGAACCTCCGGCTTTCTGAACCTTGCCTGCCAATCGGTTTTGCGGTATCATTTTTTTAGAAAAGCTGGAGGCTTCAGCCATGGGTAGAGTTGAACTTAAAGGGGTGAGAAAACCCGTCATTGCTGGGACTTGGTATCCGGGAAGGCCTGAAGAGTTGCGCCGAATGATTTCAGATTTCCTGGCTAAGGTTGATTTGGAGCCAATCCCAGGGGAATTGGTAGGCCTTGTAGCCCCACACGCCGGCTACATTTACTCCGGCCAGGTCGCCGCCTATGCCTATAAGCAGCTTGAAGGACGCCCCTTTGAGACCGTAGTCGTGGTCCACCCCAGCCATAGGATGTACATTGACGGCTATGCCCTCACTGCCGCCGCCTCCTACGAAACCCCCCTCGGCCAGGTGCCACTGGATGGAGAGTTGATTGCCGAGCTGGATGAGGAGCTTGGTTTCACTTTCCTCCGGGCGGACCAAGAGCATTCCCTGGAAATACAACTGCCTTTCCTCCAGTATGTCCTCGGCAATTTTAAGCTTGTCCCGATAATGATGGGGGACCAATCCCTGGAGCGATGCCGGAAGCTGGCTTCAGCTTTGGCCAAGGCTTTGAAAGGGAGAAAAGCACTGCTGGTGGCCAGTTCCGACCTCTCCCACTTCTACTCCTACCGGATGGCCCTATCGCTGGACAAAGTTGTGCTTAACTATGTGGAAAATTATGACCCGGAGGGGCTGGCTAAAGCCATCGCTTTAGGTAAAGCCGAGGCCTGCGGGGGAGGACCTATCGTAAGCGTAATGTTGACCTCCAAGGAGCTCGGGGCCGATAAGGCTAAGGTCCTCAAGTATGCTAATTCCGGCGATGTAACCGGGGATTTCGGAAGTGTGGTAGGCTACATGGCTGCCGCCTTCTACTCTTGATGAGGAGGATTTGAAGTGTACCACCCTGCTCTTGTAATTTTGGTCACAGGGCTTGTGTTCATCCTGGCCTTTGGGGGATTGGGATACATAAGAGGTTATGGGCTATCAACCCAGTTAGCAGCGGAAGGCTTGGCAATAACTGCCATCTTCACCATACTGGTCTGGGCTACCAACTTCCCCCTGAATCCAATCCTCTTCCTCATCATCCTCTACCTAATCTCAATGCGTGTCCGGCTTTTGCTGGATGCGGGGAATTTCCTCCTCAATGCCGGCCGCATCCCTACGGCCATTTCCCTTTACAAGCTTGCCCTCAAGTTATGGCCTGACCTGCCGAGCCGTTGCATTGCCAAAATCAACATAGGGGTGGCTAAAATCCGGAGCGGTGCCCTTCAGGAGGCCATCGCCATCTTGGAAGAGGTCTTGGATAAGCACAAGGAGACGATAAGCTTCAAGCATGAGGCCGCTTGCCTTTTTAACCTTGGCCTTGCCTACCGCAGGGCAGGCCAGAAAGATAGGGCTATCCAGTGCCTGAAGGAAGCTTCAGACCTTTTCCCTGATAGCCTCTACGGCCGGAGAGCAAGGGAATTGCTCAAAGAAATGGGCCGGGGTTCGGAAGAACACGATGGGTGAAAGGCTTTACGCCGAGGTCGTTGTCAACCTCCCGTTGCGGTCTGGTAAGGACAAGCCTTTCCCCGGCTTCCATTATTCTATCCCCGAACATTTGCGTTCTGAAGCCTACGTGGGCCGGGGGGTTGTTGTGCCTTTCGGCCCGAGGCTGGTGCAAGGGGTTATTTTCTCCTTAAGCGAGGTCCCACCTATAGAGGAAGGGAGGATAAAGCCAATAGCTTCTTTCCTTGATTTCTCCCTCTTGCCTTACCAGCTTCGCCTGGCAGAATGGATGAGCAGGTATTACCTTGCCCCGATAAGCGAGTGCGTGGCTCTCATGTTTCCTCCAGGCATAGGAGGAAAGGCCCGAAGCGTCTTGCGCCTCAACCCCGAAGCTGTCCCTTTCACCCCGGAAAACGAATGGGAGAAAGCCATCGTCGCCCTACTCCAGGAGAAAGGTGAGGTGAGGATTGACCGGCTGGAAGAGTTCTTAGGGCCAAGGGGATGGCACAGTGCCTTGCGCCGACTCCTCAAAGAAGGGGTTGTAATCCGTCAGCCAATCCTTACTCCGCCTTTGGTAGGCCCAAAGAGGCTGGTTTACGCCTTCCTCGTGACTCCTCGGAAGGATTGGCTTCGCCTCCTGGAGCCGTTGCGGAGAAAATCCACCAAGGCCAAAATCCTGGAATACTTGGCTCGCGCCGGCCCAATCCCTTCCCTCAGGGAGGTCTTGGAGGCCACAAGCTCCCCCCGCCAGAGCATCCGCCAGCTTGAGGAAGAGGGTTTGGTCAAAATCATACCGCCAAGCCGCTTCCTGGTGCCCATAGCTCCGAAGGAAGAGCTGATAAAAGCCAAGGAAAAGGCCGGGAAGCGAGCCAAAACCAAAGCCGCAGTCCTTGACTTGCTCCTCTCGGCCAAGGGGCCAATACCGCTGGAAGAGCTCAAGGACACACGGGGTGCTCTTAAGGCTTTGGAAGAGGAAGGCTTAGCAAAGGTTGTGGAGGAAGAGGAACAAGTCATCCTAACCGTGGCACCGGAGGAGGCCATCCGCTTAGCTTGGAAAGAGCAAGGCCTATCTACCTACTTGGCCATCTTAGAAGTCCTCTACCGCGAGAAGGAGCCGGTCTCGGCTGGCAACCTCTACGCCGAAACAGGCTGTGCTTTCAGACACTTGCGGGAACTTGAAGAGGCTGGATTGATAAGACTGGTGAGGGAAGAGGTCGCCCGTGACCCGCTGGCTGGCTTGGTTTTTGAAGAGGCTACCCCTCCGGTCCTTACCCCAGACCAGGAAAAGGCCTGGGAGGAGATAAAGGCTGGGCTTGAGGCAGGCGGATTTCACCCCTACCTCTTGTTCGGTGTTACCGGAAGCGGTAAGACCGAAATTTACCTCAGGGCGATTGAGGAGACTCTGCGCCGAGGCCGGCAGGCCATAGTCCTAATCCCCGAAATCTCCCTTACCCCTCAAACCGTCCGCCGCTTCGGTTCGCGCTTTCCGGGCAAGATAGCCGTAATCCACAGCAAGCTCTCCCTCGGTGAAAGGTACGACACTTGGCGGAGGATAAGGCGCGGGGAAGTGGGCATAGTGATAGGGCCGCGCTCGGCTCTCTTTGCCCCTCTCCCAAACCCAGGCCTGATTGTAGTGGATGAGGAGCACGACCGTTCCTACAAGAGCCAAAAGAGGCCCTACTACCACGCCAGGGATGTGGCCATGCAACTGGGCCGGATAACAGGCTCGGTCGTGATTCTGGGCAGCGCTACACCCGACCTGGCGAGCTTCTACAGGGCTAAGAGCGGGGAGATACGCCTGCTGGAATTGCCCAAACGCATCCTCTGGAGGCCTCAGGATTTCAAGGGCAAGGTGCCGGTTCTGTTAAAGGAAAGGGATGACCTCTGCTCTACTGGCCTCCCCCCGGTGGAGATTGTGGACATGAGGGAAGAATTCAAAGCTGGCCACCGCGGAATCTTCAGCCGTGCTCTGATAAAAGCCCTGGAGGGGACCCTTGCAGCCGGGGAGCAGGCCATACTCTTCCTGAACCGTCGCGGCACTGCTACGTTTGTGGTTTGCCGGGACTGCGGTTACGTGGCCAAATGCCGGCGGTGCGATGTCCCTTTGACCTATCATGTGGGCAATAGGACGAAGGGCCCTTCCTTCCTGTGCCACCACTGCGGCCGGAGCTACCAAGTTCCAACTTCTTGTCCCGCCTGCCTAAGCCGTAACATCCGCTACTTCGGCCTCGGAACCGAGAAGGTGGAGGAAGAGGTTCTGCGCCTTTTCCCCGATGCCAGAGTCCTCAGGCTTGACCGCGATACTGTGGTCTGGAAGTATGCTTACCAGATAATCCTGGAGAAATTTGCCTCCCGCCAGGCCGATGTCTTAGTGGGGACGCAGATGATAGCCAAGGGGCTGGACCTCCCCTACGTGACCTTAGTAGGGGTCATCTCAGCCGATACGGCCTTGCACTTGCCGGACCTTTGGTCGGCGGAGAGGACTTTCCAGCTCCTGATGCAGGTTGCGGGTAGAGCAGGCCGCAGCCCATTGGGAGGGCGGGTCATAATCCAAACCTATACTCCGGACCATTATGCTGTTGAGCTTGCTGCCAGCCACAATTACGAAGGATTTTTCCAGAAGGAGATGGAGTTCAGGCGTTTCCACGGCTATCCACCTTTCCGGGGGATTGCCCGGCTCCTCTACCATGGTTCCAGCGAGAAAGAGTGCCGGGAGAGGGCCGAGGCCCTCTACCAAAAGCTTTCAAGCCTTATCGGCTCAAGTGAGGGGGTTAAACTGATAGGGCCGGTGCCTTGTTTTCACTCTCGCCTCCGTGGCCGCTACCGCTGGCAGATAATCATCTTAGCCCCGAACCCCCAAGCCCTCCTGACCGAAATCGTCCTCCCTGCGGGGTGGAAGGTAGAGGTTGACCCCGTAAGCTTGCTTTAAGTTTAACCGCAAAGGCCGCAAAGAAATTGAATGAAACTTTGCGTCTTTTGCGCTCTTTGCGGTTCAAGCGTAGGCCGGCCGCTGACTGAAGAGGGCGACCTCAATCGGCTTGAAAAGTTTTGCCCACCCCCCGTTGGCTTAGGGTCTGCCAGCATTTTGGGTCCCACTCGTGGCGGGTTCGCTAATGTGGGCAACTCGCCCCCTCTTTTAAAGCCCTGGGGGCACATCCCCCATACCCCCTGGGAGGGGGCTTCGCCCCCTCCACCCCCGTTTTGCCCGCCCCCGTTGGCT
>JAPWUT010000007.1 GCA_028275425.1 Anaerolineae bacterium
TTGCCCAGGCTTGCTCTAAGCGCGGCGCAGGCGGGAAAGGACGGCTTCCTTTACCAGGTTCACTTCCTCCATCCTCATGAGCATTGCCATCGCTACGTAAACCCCTGCACCTATTGCTCCTCCGGCCAATACGGCCGTCAGCCTACCCTGGAAAGAGCCCTGAGGTATGGCTTGTATCGCTTCCGTTACGGCAAAGGCCATGGCTAAAGAAGCCAGCCCGCTCTTGAGAACCGTGCGGGAAATCCCCTGCCCCTTCAAGCTCCCAACCTTGCGGTGAAGGAGGAAAAGCATCGTGAAGCAGTGGCTTATGTGCTTGGCCGAATCAGCCAGGACAAGCCCAACCATACCCAAGGGCCCCATCAGGGATAAAGCAACCCCAAGGTAGACCAGGACCGAAAGAACCCCTACCGCAGCCGGGGTAATTGTGTCCTTCCGGGCATAGAAGGCATAATTGAGCGGCCAATCCACCGAAGCAAAGATTAGGCCGATGAGGTAGAACTTCAAAGCCAGCACCGTGTATTGGGTATCGTAGGCGGTAAAGCGGCCATGCTCAAAGATGGTAGCGATGATGGGGTAAGAGAGCACAAAAAGCCCTACCGTAGCCGGAATCGCCGCCGCTAAAACCATCTTTATCCCCGCCCCAAGTGTAGCCAAGAACTCCTCAGTCTTCTCCGGCGAAAGGGCAATCCGAGCCAGGGTTGGGAGGATAGCCGTAGAGATGGCAATGGAGATGAGGCCGTGTGGGAATTGAATCAAAGTAGTGGCATTGGCCATCCAAGCGATACTGCTTGGGCCAGTCCTTGAGGCCAGGTTCCGGTCTATGGCCACTTGGATTTCGCTTACGATAAGGCCGGCAGCGATGGGGAGGTAAAGGAGAAATATGCGCTTGAGGGCCGGATGCCTGAGGCTAATGGAAAGCCTTATCGGTATATCCCTGAGCGAAGGGACAAGGATGGCGAACTGGAACAGTGCCCCCATCATGATTCCGACAGCGAGGCTGTAAATGTCCAGGAAGCGGGAAAAGAGCGGGGCTGCCAGTATTATCCCCAGGTTATACACCGCTGCACCGAAAGCCGGAGCCGAGAACCTCCGGAGGGAGTAGAGGAGGCCGGTGAGGATTCCGCTGCACCCAAAAATCAAAAGTGCTGGGATTACAATCCGGATGAGGTTAGTGGTTACTGCCCTGAGCTGGGGGGAAAAGCCTCCCCCCAAGAGCCAGGCCACTCCGGGCGCTGTTAGTTCTACAATGGCCACTACCGCTGCCAGAGCTAACCCGAAAACCCCCAGGACTACCCCAACCACCCTGCCCAGCTCCTCTTTCCGCTCCGATGCTGCGTATTCGCTCAGGACCGGAACCAAGGCCGCGCTGAGCATTCCCCCGATTAGAAGCTCGTAGACCATTGTGGGGATGATGGAAGCGACGCGGAAAGCGCTTACGTAGCCTGTTGCGCCGAAGAAGTGGGCGATGATTGTTTCCCGAACCAAGCCCATCGCCCGGCTGGCGATGTTCCCTGCGGCCAGGACGCCCGCCGCTCTGGCTATGGAGGCGGGCTGGGGGATGGCTTCGGAAGAGCCGCCATCGGTTGCCATGTGGCCTCTGCCCCGCAAAAGTTCGCGGAACGAAAGCCCGGCCAGTAGCCCGAAACCGGCAAGCATCAAATAAACCCCCCAACCCCAGCCTATCGGTCGGGCGTAGAGGAGGGAGATGAAAGGCCTGGCTTTTTCAAAGTAAAAAGCGGGGAAGAAGCCGGCTACAAGTCCGGCAAAGAGGAGGAAAGAGTAAAGGGCTGGGGAAGGAACCCTCGCCCAGAAAGGCCAAGCGAGGGGAAAAGCCAGGCTGAAGAGGATAGCTGCGGTCTGAAGGCGGAACTCCGGCTGCAAGAGGACTGGGGGCGACCAAGCCGGCGGGAGCATGGATAAGGCCATAGCCCAGGCCAAAATTACCATGCCCACCTTAGCCCAGCCCGGATAGTCCAGGAACTGCGATGAAGCCATTAGGACCAGGGAAAGCGAAGACAAGAAGAGGGGGAGGTAGAAAAGCTCCCGCCTGAGCCTAAGCTCGCCGGAGCGGAACTGGGGCAGGAATTTCACATACTCCCCCAAATCCAAGCCAGTGATGACCAAAGCTGAAGCCTTGTGGTTGACCCAAGGAGCCCAATAGCCGGCCAGAGCCAGGAGCAGGGCCAGGAGGAAGAGCCACTTCTTCATCGCTTCTTCCCCAAGCGGTAGTAAATTTCCAAAAGCTTCTGAGCCGATTTCTCCCAGGAGAAGAGGGCGCTTCGGGCGAACCCCTTCTCCCTGAGCTTGCGGCGCAACCCATCGTCAAGCAAAGCTTTCTCCATGGCCGAAGCGAGCGCCTCCTCATCGTAAGGGGGGAAGAAAAGGGCAGCATCGCCTAAGACCTCGGGCAAGGGAGGGGCTTCGGAAGCAACCACGGGCGTCCCGCAAGCCATAGCCTCAAGCGGGGGCAACCCAAAGCCCTCGTAAATTGAAGGGTAGACGAAAAGCTCCGCTGCCGAGTAGAGAGAAGGCAAATCCTCATCCTCAACATACCCCGGAAAGATGACATCGTTTTCAAGCCCGCACTCCTCAACTGCCCTGAAAATCTCCTCGTAAAGCCAACCCTTCCGCCCGGCAATAACCAGCTTGAGGCCGTTCCTTTTCAGGCGAGCGAAGGCCCGGATTAGCCTGGCGAAATTCTTGCGCGGCTCCAACGTCCCCAGGCTCAGGATGAACCTCTCGGGCAACCCGTAGCGGGCACGAGCCCTTCCCCCGTCCGAAGGCTTAAAGCTTTCCCCGACCCCGGCATACAGAACTTCCACCCTTCCCGGTTGCACACCCATAAGCTCTATGAGGTCCTTCCTCGTATTTTCGGAATCGGCCAAGATGAAATTTGCCCTGCGGACGGAGCGGGGAACAGCTTTGGAAAGGTAATTCAGGAGGCTCTGGGTAAAGCAGCCCGGAACACGGAGGAAAGAGAGGTCGTGGATGGTCAGGATGGAAGGGGTTCCGGCAAGGGGAGGGAGGACGAAATCCGGGGAGTGGAAGAGGGCCAACGGGCCGGTGAAAGCCTCGGCCGGTAGAGGTATCCGGAGCCTCTGCCAGAAGATGTACATCACGCGCTCGGAAAAGGGGAGGCGAAGGTATCGGAAATTGGCCGGGAGAGGGTGGAGGGTAGAATCGCTCGGAACCAAAAGGATGTAGAGGTTCTGGCGGTCAATCTTGCCCAGGTGCTTGAAAAGCTCTCGGACATACCTTCCTATGCCAGCCTTTTGCCTGACCGCAGCAGTGTAATCAACCCCAATAAGCATTTCAGACCTCTCTATAAGTCCAGACCCTGTTGGCACCGAAGTTCCAGAAGAGCACAACCAAAGTAGCGACGGCCTTGGAGAGGTTGTACCCCAGGACGCCGAAGCGGTAAAGGAGGAAATGGTCAAGGCCGAGGAAGATTGTCTGATTGAGGGCATAGCCAGCCAAGCTAACCAAGAAGAACTTCCAAAGCTGCCCTAAGAAGGGGGAGGAGCGAGTTTCGGGGAAGGTCCAGAGCCTGTTCCAAACGAAGTTGTTTACCACAGCCGCGGAGAAAGAGATAGTATTGGCCAAGGCCTTGGTTAAACCCAGGACCAGGATTCCGAAATTGAGGAGGCCGAAATCCACAACCGTTCCCGAAGCCCCGACGATGGCAAACTTAATGAAGCGTTTGGCCTCCTTCCTCACTCTCTCCGCTCTTCCGGGCTGGAATTTCCAAAAGGCTCCATAGGCTTTGGGAACTAACGCTTCAAGCTTGCGGCCAGGTTCCAGCTTCATTTTGCCTTCTCCTTCCCCATCCATTTTACCGCTTCAAGTGGCAGAAGCTCAAGCGGGCCTTTGATTACGGTGCAAGGGGGTAAGGATTTGAGGAAAAGCTCCCCGTAGTGCCTTGTCTGAATGCGCTTATCCAATATCGCCACGATACCCCTATCGGTCTTGCTCCTGATGAGCCGGCCGAAGCCTTGGCGAAGCCTCAGGATGCTTTCGGGGACAGCGTATTCGTGGAAGGGGTCCTCGTATGTCTCGCTTCGGGCGGAGAAAATAGGGTCTGTGGGGACGGAGAACGGGAGGCGAGGGATGATTACGCAGCTCAAAGCCTCCCCCACCACATCAATCCCCTCCCAGAAGCTCCTTGTGCCCATGAGGACAGCCCTCTCGGCCAAGCGGAAGGTCTCAAGGAGCTGGGTTCGGGATGAGCTCTCGCTCTGCTCTAAAACCAGGATTCCGTCTTCGGCCAAAGGCGGGGTTATGGCTCTGGCCGTGCGCTGAAGCTGCCGGTGAGAAGTGAAGAGGACCAAGGTCTTGCCCCCCAAGGCACGGGAAAGCTTCACAATCGCTTCTTCCACCATCCTCTGGTAATCCTTGGTATCGGGCTCGGGTATATCGGTCGGGAGGTATAAGAGGGTTGAGGAGCGGTAGTCAAATGGCGAGCCCAAGGCCAGCTCCTCTGCCTCCCTTATCCCCAAGCGCTCCCGGATGTAATCAAAAGAATCCCCAACTCTTAGGGTAGCGGAGGTCAGAATCACGCTTTCTTTGGCGCTGAAGATGCCCTTTTCCAAAATCGGGGCCACCTGTAAGGGCGCTGCGTTTAGGGAGATATAGCCGGCGGAGGGGTTGAAGTGAACCCAGTAAATCCCCTGCTCGGATGGCTCTACAAGGATGAGGTGAACCCTGGCTTGCCATTCCAAAAGGCGAGACAAAGTCCCGGCAAATTCCTGAAGCAAACCCTCAAGGTGGTAATCTTCGGCCGTTTCGGTAAGGCTTTGGATGTCCTTGAGCAGGCGCAAGAGCCCATCCATAAGCCTGGATAGGGCCTCGTTGGCTGCCTCCCACGCTATCTCCACATTCGCCCAATCGGGCTGAGCTTTCGTAGCTTTGGTTATGCGGATTTTGTAATCGTATTCCGAATCGCCGGCATCCTCCCTGTAAGCGCTGAAAAATTCCTTAAGGGCGAGGAAAAGGGAAGCGATAAGCCCGCGGACCCGCTTTATCTCCCGCCTCTTAGTTGAGATAAACTCCTCAAGCTGGAGTCGGAGGCTTCGGGAGATTAGGGGGCTCAGCCGGTTGAAAAGCTGGCCCAGAATATCCCCGCCCTTCTCATCCCCTCCGAGCCAGGCCAGAAGCCTCTCAACCCCGCCCTGGTCCACCGAGAACCCAAGCTGCTTTGTAGCCACATCTTCCAGATGGTGAGCCTCGTCCACCACCAGGAAGCGGTAATCGGGCAAGACCTTGTTCTCCAAAGCTAAATCGGACAAGAGCAAGGCATGGTTGACCAAGACGATGTGGGCTCTTTCGGCGCTTTCGCGAGCGGCGTAAAAGAAGCACAGCCCCTGCCGGTAGTAGGGGCAGCGCTCACCGAGGCAGGATTCAGGGTCCGAAGCGATTTCCTCCCAAGCTGCTCTCTCCCCAGGCGAGGGGATGAACAACTCCGAAACATCCCCGGACACGGTGCTCTGAAGCCAAACCAAAACCTTGGCCAAAAGCCTGGCCTCATCCGGACGGACCTCAACCCTGTTGCGGAGGATGGAGAGCTTGCGCATGCAAAGGTAATTGGAGCGCCCCTTGAGGAGAGCAACCTTGAAGTCAAAGGGCAGGATCTTCTTCAAATCCGGCAAATCCTTGCGGTAAATCTGGTCCTGCAAGTTTATGGTGTTAGTGGAAACGACCACCCTCTCCCCGTTTCGCACCGAGAAGTAGATAGCGGGGATGAGGTAAGCCACGGACTTGCCCACGCCGGTTCCGGCTTCTACCAAGAGGTGGTGGCCATTGTTTAATGATTCGGCCACGGCTTTCATCATCTCAATCTGCTGGGGGCGGTACTCGTAGCCGGGGAAGCGTTTAGCGAACAGCCCCTCTTCCCCCATCAAGCCCTCAAGCTCGCCTACGTCCACAGCCTCCCTCTCGGCCCGAGGCTTAAGTGGTGGGAACTCCTCGCGCCGGATGAAAGCCAAGGGGCTTTCTCCCAAGAGACCTTTGGCCTTGAGATGCTGGGCCAAACTTGGTGCTGAAGGGGTGCGGGCTTTCTTTTCCAGAGCCTCTTGGAAGAAGGCCTCAATAGGCCACTGAGCCTTTCGGGCCAGAGCGATAAGTTCCTCCAGGGTCTCCTTTGGCAACTCAAGGGCTCTATCCAGGAGGGCATTGAAGAGGCGCATAGCGGTCATAGCATCGTCCAGAGCGCGGTGGCTTTTACCGGTCTCTATCCCCAGAGCTTCGGCCAACTTAGCCAGGCTGTAGCGGGCGGCGTAGGGGACGAAAATTGAAGCCAGCTCAAAAGTATCCAGTGCCTCATTGAAGATAAAAAGCCCCCAACGCCTGAGGAAAGACAAATCCACCTCAACACTGTGCCCAACGATAACGCCGTCCCCCACGAACTCTTCCAATGGCCTGATGAGGGACCGGAGTGGAGGGGCCTCATCCAACTCCTCCTGTGATATCCCCGTGAGGTGGAGGACCTTGAAAGGGACCTGGCGTTTAGGATTGACGAGGGAAGAGAAAGTATCCAGCACCTTCCCTTTCCTGAACTTCACCGCCCCGATTTCAATGATAGCATCCCTTTCCGGGTCCAGCCCAGTAGTTTCCAAATCCAAAGCCACAAAAACCTTTCCCACCTTCAACCCCTCTAAACCGAGAAACAAGGCCTCCCCTCCGGAGCAAACACTGCGGAAAAGGGAGGCCTTGCCCTCAATTATAGCCAGCTTTCAGAAATTGCAAAGCTTACCCTTACTTGGGGGCCAGGCTACGCCAAACAAACCCTCCCCTCAGCCTTTGCGTTTTTAGCCAGGTCGTTTACGGCCTGGCTTGAGTTTTCATCAATCAGTGGTATGATATAAGGGGGCAGGAAAATGCTCGTAAGGGAAGCACTTGGGGTTAGGGCCGGGGATGTGATTTCCATCGTAGGGGCCGGGGGGAAGACTTCATTGGCCCTCCGCTTGCTGGCCGAGCTCAAAGAGGAAGGGTTGAAGGTCGTTTTCACTACCACTACTAAATTCCTGGAGCCAATCCCGGCCGCAGGGGAGGTCCTTATCCTTGAGGAGGATGAGGCCAAAATCCCTGAGCGCATACGAGAGGCCTTCGCCCAAGGCAACGCCGTTATCCTGGCCCGCCGTCGGCTCAAAGAGAAGGTTTCTATCCCCGCTTCTTACCCCTTCCCTATGCGCCCTTACAAAGTCCAGGGCATACCGCCAGAAGTGGTTGATAAATTGCACGAGGCCTTCGGCGAGGCCGTAATCATCGTTGAGGCCGACGGGGCCAGGGGGAAGCTCCTCAAAGCCCCAGCCTTCTCCGAACCGGTCGTTCCGAGTTCTACTTCAATCTACGTAGCTATGGCCCACGCCGACGCTCTTGGTAAGCCCATAGATAAGGAGTTCGTCCACAGGCCTGAGGAGGTTGCCAGGCTCCTTGGTCGCTCCGTGGGCTTTACCTTGGACGAGGCTGCTATCGCTTCTATCCTCTTGCACCCTGAAGGGGGGATGAAGGCTAAGCCCTCTTTGGCCAGGTTCGTACCGGTGGTGAACGGGCGGGAAGAAGCTTCCCCCCAGAAGGCATATAGAATCGCCAGGCTGCTCCTGCGCTCCCCTGAAGTTAAAGCTGTCCCTATCGCTACCCTCTGGGCCGATGAGCCGGTGAGGGACATCGTGGGAAGGGTAAAGGGGATAATCCTGGCTGCAGGCAAATCGGAGCGCTTCGGCTATCCCAAGCAACTTGCTACGGTAGAGGGCATGCCGATGTTGGAAAGAGTTGTGGAGATAGCCCTGGCCTCACCTGTGGAAAGCGTGGTGGTAGTCCTGGGGGCAAACGCCGAAAGCATCATCCCAATCCTGGAGGGTAAGCCGGTTCAAGTGGTGGTTAACAGGGAGTGGCCGGAGGGAATCGCCTCTTCTGTAAGGGCAGGCCTTTTGAGCATCGGTCCCGAAACCGAGGCTGCAATCTTCTTCCTGGCCGATCAGCCCTTCGTAAAGCCGGAGACGGTAGCCGCAGTAATCCGCAGCTATTACCGGACCCGCAAGCCCATCGTGGCCCCGGCCTACAAAGGCATAAGAGGTAACCCCGTTCTATTTGACCGCTCTACTTTCCTGGAGCTGGCATCTTTGAGGGGCGACAAAGGCGGCCGTTCCGTTATTGAATCCCACCCCGATTGGGTGCAGACGGTGGAAGTGAACGATCCCGGAATCAGGATTGATGTTGATACCCCTCAAGACTTGAGCCTAAGCAAGGAGATGCTCTCAATGTGAAAGGTCTGGGGAAACATATCCACCGGCTGGACTTTTTCCAATGCGTAGCCTTTCCCCACCAGGAAAGCCACATCCCTGGCCAAGGTAGCCGGGTCGCAAGAGACGTAAACAATCGCACGGGGTTTTAAGCGCAATAGCCCTTCCAAAGCCTTCTTTTCCATCCCGGTCCGTGGCGGGTCCACCACCGCAAGGTCAACTTTTTCAATTTTCCCTATCTCTTCCTCAAGCCGGCCATGGAGGAAGAGGGCATTTCCGACCCCCTGCGCTTCGGCGTTGAGCAAGGCATCGTTCACGGCGAACGGGTTCTCCTCTATTCCGATGACTTTGGCGACTTTTCCGGCCAAGGCCAGCCCGAAAAGTCCAACCCCGCAGTAGCCATCAAGCAAGGTTTCGTCACCTGCGGGCTCCAGGAACTCCTTTGCCAGCTCCACCAACTTCTCGGCCTGGAGAGTATTGGCCTGGAAGAAGCTCATGGCCGAAACTCGGTAGAGTTTACCCGCCACTTCTTCCTGGATAAAATCGCTCCCGGCCATGACTACTGGGGGGCCGGAGGGAGGAATGAGCACGCAGGAGGCAGGCAACTCGGTGGAAAGTTCGGGGATTTCTTCCCCTGCCGTCTCCAGGATGAGGAGCTGCTGGCCGGTCCTTACCCCCACTTTTACTTTCAGGGAATGGATGGGGGCAAGTTCCATTTCCAGAGCCTCAAGGACTTCTTCCACCAAGGGGTGGAGGATGTAGCATTCTTCAATGACTACCAAATCGGTGGTGTGCAGGCCCTGGAAGGCCAGCATGCCTTCTGGAGTGACTCGGAAGCGGACAGAGTTACGGTAGTGCCAGGGCCAGGGGCTGGGGATGGTGGGGAGCACTTCGGCCTCAAGGCCACCGATGCGGGCCAATTGTTCGGCTAAGATTTCGCGCTTGAACTGGAGCTGGGCTTGGTAATCAATGTGCTGCCACTGGCATCCCCCGCATTGGCCAAAATAGGGGCATTGGGGCTTGACCCTGTGCGGGGAAGGTTCTAAAACTTCAATAAGCCTTGCCCTCGCCCAGGTCTTGTGTTCCTCTTCAACCTTAACTTTGACCCTTTCCCCGGCTATTCCCCCGGCTACAAAGACGGCCTTGCCTTGGTAGAAGCCGAGGGCTTCGCCGCCATGGGCCATTTTCTCCAAGCGCAGTTCCACTTCCATCATTGCAGGTAAAGGATGGCGATTACGGCCAATCCCCATAGGAGGAGGCCGACTAAAAGGGGCTTATCGGTTAAGATGAGGTCTTCCGGAGTTCCCCCTTCCCCCTTAACGTGGATGAGGTAGAGGTAGCGGAACAGGCAGTAGAGGACCAAAGGTATGGTCAGCATCATGGTGTGGTTAGGTGGGAGGTTGGGGGCGGAGAAGGTGTAAAGGGAATAAGCCACGATTGTGCTTGAGGTCACTATGACTATAAGCTCATCAAGGAGGCGCAGGTTGTATTCTTCCAAGATGGCTCTGTGGTTTGAGGCATTTTCGTTGAGGAGGATGAGTTCGTGGCGGCGGCGGCTTATGCTTATGAAAAGCGCCAAAAGCGTTGTGCAGATGTAGAGCCAGGGGGAGAACCTTTCGGCTTTCACTAAGATTACTCCGGCCGCTACTCTCAGGACGAACCCGGCCGAGACGGTGAAGACGTCAAGTAGGACTACGTTTTTGAGCCAGAAGGAGTAAGCTACCATGGTAAGGAGGTAAACTGAGGCCACAAGGCCGAAGTAGAAATCCAGTAGGAAGGAGGCCGGTATGAGGGTTAGGCCGATTGCCGAAGCGGCGGCTAAGGCAACCTTTGGGCTAAGTTCGCCGGAGGCAATTGGCCTTTTCCTTTTGGAGGGGTGGAGGCGGTCCTTCTCCGCGTCCACCACATCGTTCACCAAGTAGACGGCGCCGGAGAGGAGGCAGAAGATTAGGAAGCCCAAGGTGGTTTTAATGAGGGGTATGGGCCTGAAGAGCTTTTCATCAAAGACGAGCGCGGCAAAGAGGAAGACGTTTTTGGCCCATTGTTTTGGCCTCATAGCTTTGAATAGAGGTATCAGCATTATTGCTTTCCCTCTGGGAAAAGTGACGGAAAGATGATAGCGCAAAGGGGGCAAATAGTCAAGCTGGGGGCACATCCCCCAAGCCCCCTGGCTCCCCTTTTCCCACCCTCGTTGGCTTAGGGTTCGCCAGCATTTTGGGTCCCACTCGTGGCGTGGTTGCTAATGTGGCAACTCGCCCCCTCTTTTGAATTTGTGGGGGGACACCCCCCATGACCCCCCGCCATGGGGGCTTCGCCCCCCTGGACCCCCCGTTTCCCCACCCCCGTTGGCTTAGGGCTCGCCGGCGTTTTGGGTCCCACTCGTGGCGGGGTTGCAGGGGTTGACACCTTTCCCCTTTTTAAGGTTTCTTGGGGGCACATCCCCCAAACCCCCTGGGAGGGGGCTGCGCCCCCTCCACCCCCGGTTCAATGTAGGGGCGTAGCGGCGCTACGCCCGTACTTGGCGAAGGCCGACCCTTTTTCAAAGAGGCTGACTTTAGTCGGCGTAAAGGGCACACCCCCCACATCCCCCTGCCATGGGGGCTTCGCCCCCCTGGACCCCCAGGCCCACCCTCGTGGGCTTAGGGTTTGCCAGAGTTTTACCCCTCTCCGAGGCGGAGAGGGGAGAGCCCCGCCAAATTTTCCCCTTCCCTCGCAGGGAAGGGGGTGAAAAGCTACACCCACGCTTATTGGAAGCACGCTCTCCTTAATTGCTTTATCCAAGGCTTGTGATATAATTTTGCCGAGGCAATGCCTTGAGGAGGAGGTTTATGGGTTCGCCTATATCTCTTAAGGTTAACGGGCAGCTTTTCCAGCTTGAGGTGGATGAAGAGGCTTCCCTCCTGGAGGTCCTGCGCGATTACCTCCACCTCACCGGAACTAAGAAAGGATGCGGAGAAGGTCTGTGCGGCTCCTGCACCGTAATCGTGAATGGAAAGGCCGTCCGCTCCTGCACCTACAAGGCCATAAAAGCCAACGGCGCTTCGGTGGAAACAATTGAAGGATTGGCCAAGGAAGGCAAGCTCCACCCAATCCAGAAGGCTTTCATTGATTACGGAGCTATCCAGTGCGGGTTCTGTACCCCAGGGATGATTATGAGCGCTAAGGCCCTTTTAGACCAGAACCCATCCCCTTCCGATGAGGAAATTGTAAAGGCTATCCAACCCAACCTCTGCCGCTGCACAGGCTACTCTTCAATCATAAAAGCGATAAAAGCTGCCGCTTCCGAAATCCGAGGCGATGGATATATCCCTCCGGCCATGCCCGGCAGAATCTCAGCCCTCAGAGTGGTCGGGAACAATGCCCCTAAGCCCGATGCTGTCCTCAAAGCCACGGGGAAAGCCCTCTACGCCGCCGACTTGTACTTTGAGGGCATGCTCTATGCCAAAGTGCTGAGGAGCCCATACCCGCACGCTCGCATCCTCAGGTTGGATACGAGCAGGGCCGAATCTTTCCCTGGCGTGGTGGCCGTCCTAACGGCTAAGGATGTCCCCGGCGATAAGAACCATGGTGTCGTGCGCAAGGATTGGCCTGTATTCGCCATGGATAAAGTGAGATACGTGGGCGATGCCATCGCTATGGTCGTGGCCGAGAGCGAAAAAATCGCCGCCCAGGCCCTTGAGCTTATAGAAGTGGATTACGAGCCTTTGCCCGTCGTCACTTCACCCCAGGAAGCCCTGAAACCCGATGCCCCCAAGGTCCACGAAGGCGGGAACCTCCTCAAGCATATCTCCATCCGCCGGGGCAATGTGGAAGAGGCCTTCGCCCAAGCTGACTTGGTTGTGGAAAGAGTCTATCACACCCCAACCTACGAACACGCCTTCCTTGAGCCCGAGGCCGGAGTCGCTACCATTGACCAGGAAGGGAACATCACCGTTTACGTCGGCTCTCAAATCCCATTCCTTGACCGGCGCCAGATAGCCGAAAGTTTGGCTATACCGGAAGAGAAAGTTAGGGTTATCGGGACCTACATCGGAGGAGCTTTCGGGGGGAAGGAGGACATCTCTGTCCAGATACACGTGGCCTTGGCTGCCCTCAAGACCGGCCGCCCGGTCAAGCTGGTATTCTCTCGCGAGGAATCGTTCAGGGTTCACCCTAAGCGCCACGCCACTACAATTCGCCTCAAGACAGGGGCAACCAAGGACGGGAGGTTGCTGGCTCTGGAGGCCGAAATCTACGGTGATGCCGGAGCTTATGCTTCCCTAAGCGAGCACGTGATGACCCGCACCGCTACCCACATATCCGGCCCCTACCAAATCCCCAACGTAAAAGTGGACTGCTACGCTGTCTATACCAACAATCCGCCCTCAGGAGCCTTCCGCGGTTTCGGCGTGCCTCAGGCTGCCTTCGCCATAGAAAGCCAGATGGACATAATGGCCGAGGAGCTGGGCCTATCGCCATTTGAAATCCGCAGGATAAATGCCCTCAGGCCAGGGACGAAGACTGCCCTTGGCCAGCTCCTTGAGGAGAGCGTGGGCCTGCTGGAAACTCTGGACAGGGTTGAAGAAGAAGTCAAGCGCACCGAATTCATCCCGGTGGAGGGGAGCAAGAGGAGAGCTTGGGGAATCGCCTGCGCAATGAAAAACGTTGGCCTTGGGGGAGGAGCAGCGGACAAAGCCGGCGCCGAAGTGGAGGTCACGGAGGAGGGGTCGGTCATAGTGAGAGCAGGGGCTGCCGACCTCGGAGGGGGCCTCTCCGGCGTAGTAGCGGCCATTGCTGCCGAGGAATTCGGGTTCAATTCCTGGAAGGCCTGGGAGACACCGCCGGTCAGGGTTATCCTGGCCGATACTGGCTCTACTTTGGATGGAGGGCCAACCACCGCCTCAAGGCAATCGTTCATAACCGGTAACGCTGTGCGCATCGCTGCCCGTCAGGTCAAAGAACTGCTGGCCCGCATCGCTGCTGAAGAGCTTGACGTCTCACCGGACAAAGTAGCCTTTGAAGGGGGCTTTGCCAAGGCCGAAGGCAAAGCTATACCCCTGGGAGAACTCGCCTCCATAGCCCGGAAGCAAGGGCAGGAAGCAAGAGCGGCATGCATATACGAAGCCCCTGCTACCGTCCCAATCACCCAAGAAGGACCACACCACTTCGCCTTCGGCTTCGCTACTCAGGCGGCACTGGTGGAAGTAGACACTGAGACAGGCGAAGTTCGGGTCCTCAAAGTCATAGCTGCCCACGATGTGGGAAAAGCCATAAGCCCGCTGGGGGTTGTGGGGCAAATAGAGGGCGGGGTCGTCATGGGGATAGGCCTGGCCCTTAAAGAAGAATTCCCGCTCAAAGACGGGGTTCCCTTAGCCCGTGGCTTCAGAGATTACCACATCCCCAGAGCGAAAGACATCCCCGAAATCGTGCCCATAATCGTTGAATCGCCCTCTTCTCAGGGGCCTTTCGGAGCCAAAGGCATAGGCGAAATCCCATCCATCCCCACGCCCCCGGCCATCGTCAACGCCATCTACAAAGCCTGTGGAGTTCGCTTCTACGAACTGCCCGTTAAAAGCCAAATTTTGAGGGAGAAGCTATGCCAAAAGCTAACGTAACGATTGTAGGACTTGGGTTTGTGGGAAGCTCAATGGGCCTTGCCCTCAAGAAATCGGGGGCCGATATTTCCATAATCGGCCACGATAAGGAGCCGGAAGTGGCCCGCGAGGCCCTCAAGATGAAAGCAGTTGACCGGACCGATTGGAACCTGATAAGCGCTTGCGAGAAAGCCGATATAGTCATCCTGGCGCTCCCGTTCCAAGAAATGCGGGAGACGATGAAGGCCGTGGGGCCATACCTCAAGCCTGGCTGCCTTGTGACCGATACCGCTATCCCCAAGAGGCCGGTGATGAAGTGGGCCGAGGAGTTCCTACCGGAGCACGTGAGCTTTGTCGGAGGCAACCCAATCATAAGCCCTCAGGGGGAAGCCGCCGGCGTTAAGGCCGCCTCGGCCGAAGTGCTGAAGGGGGCAACCTATTGCCTCACCCCTTCCCCTCAGGCCAGCGGCGAAGCCGTGGAGCTGACGGTAGCTTTGGTCAAGGCCATGGGGGCTAACCCTTACTTCCTGGACCCCGCGGAGCACGATGGCCTCTTGGCTGGGATTGAGCAACTCCCAATCATAGCCGCAGCTGCCCTCATGGGGACCCTATCCCAATCACCTCCGTGGAGGGACATGAGGAGGCTTGGAGGTTCAGCCTTCAGCCAGGGGACGGCCTCCCTCTGGGAAAGCCGCACCTTCTGGGCCCAGCCTTTCTTGGAAAACGCCGATAACCTAATCCGCTGGGTTGACCAATTAATCTACCAACTGGAAACGCTCAAGCGGGGGCTCCAAGAGCAAGACGAAGAAGTCCTGAGCACATACTTTGGCAGGGCCATAGCCGAAAGGGAACGCTGGTACAAGGATAAAACCTTCGGCCAATGGGAAGAAGTTCCGGAGCCGCCAAGGCCTCCGGGCATGCTGGAAACCTTCCTTGGCATTCGCCTCAGAAAACCCAAAGAGTAGGAGGTAACCATGAGCACGGCGAACGATAAACTGGCTTGGATTGATGAAGAGATAAAGGCCTTGAAAGAGCAAGGCCTCTACATAAACATACGCACAATCCAGTCCCCCCAGGGGGCTTGGATAACCGTGGACGGCAAGAAAGTGCTGAACTTCTGCTCCAACAATTACCTTGGGCTGGCCAACCACCCCAAGCTGCGGGAAGCCGCCCACAAGGCCATTGAAGAATGGGGGGTCGGCCCGGCAGCCGTCCGCACCATCGCTGGGACAATGTCCCTGCACCTGGAATTGGAGAGGAAACTTGCCCAGTTCAAGGGCTGCGAAGACGCCATCTCCTTCCAATCGGGCTTCAAGGCCAACTTAGCCACAATCCCGGCCCTCGTGGGGGAAGGAGACGTAATCTTCTCCGATGAGCTAAACCATGCCTCAATCATAGACGGATGCCGCCTATCGCGGGCCAGGATAGTCCGCTACAACCACTGCGACCCGGCCGACCTTGAGGCCAAAATCCGCCAAGAACAAGGCAATTACCGCCGAGGGATAATCATCACCGACGGGGTCTTCTCCATGGATGGGGATATCGCCCCGCTGCCGCAAATCGTGGAAATCGCCGAAAAATACAACCTCATGACCATGGTTGATGATGCCCACGGCGAAGGGGTACTGGGCCGCGGAGGAAGAGGCATTGTAGACCACTTTGGCCTGCACGGCCGGGTGGATGTGGAAATAGGGACCCTTTCCAAGGCCTTCGGCGTAGTCGGGGGATACGTGGCTGGGAAGAAGAAAATAGTGGAGTGGCTCCGCCAGAGAGGAAGGCCCTTCCTCTTCTCCAGCGCCATGACCCCAGCCGACGTTGCGGCTTGCATCGCTGCCGTTGATATCCTGGAAAGCTCAACCGAACTTGTGGACAAGCTCTGGGAGAACACCCGCTACTTCAAGTCCGAAATGCGTCGCCTTGGCTTTGACATAGGCCAAAGCGTAACCCCGATAACCCCGGTCATGCTTGGGGAAGCTCCTCTGGCCCAGGAATTCTCCCGCCGCCTCTTTGACAACGGAGTCTTCGCCATGGCCATAGGTTACCCGACCGTCCCCAAAGGCAAAGCCAGGATAAGGGTCATGATTTCTGCCGTCCACTCCAGGGAGGACCTGGACCGAGGCTTGGAAGCCTTCGCCAAAGTAGGCAAAGAGTTAGGCGTGATTTGAAGGTAGCCATAGTCCACGATTGGCTAAACCAATACGGCGGGGCCGAGCTCGTCCTGGAAGCCCTCAAAGAGCTCTTCCCCACGGCCCCAATTTACACTTCTATCTACGACCCCAGGACTATGCCTCCTTTTTACCGCCGGTGGGAAATCCACACCTCTTTCCTGGACAAATTCCCGCTTGTGAAAACTCACCACCAGCCCTTCCTACCCCTCTACCCGCTGGCCTTTGAAAGCTTCAAACTCTCGGGTTACGACCTTGTAATCTCCAACAAAAGTGGCTTCTGCCACGGGGTGATAACCGGCCCAGAAACCGTCCACATTTGCTACTGCCTCACCCCCACCCGGTTTGTCTGGGACTTCCACAACTACATCCGAGGGGAAGGGTTGGGCCTGCTGGCCAGGAAAATCCTTCCCCTCTTCCTCTTTTTCCTCCGGCAGTGGGACAAGCTCGCTGCCGACCGGGTGGACTTCTTCATCGCCATATCCCGCGAAGTTAAGGAGAGGATACGCAAGTTCTACCGCAGAACGAGCGAAATCATCCACCCGCCCGTTTACACTTCCCGCTTCTTCCCATCCCCTGAGCAGGACGATTACTACCTCGTGGTCTCAAGGCTTGTCCCCTACAAGCGCATAGACATAGCCGTGGAAGCCTTCAACATCCTGAAGCGTCCCCTCCTAATCGTGGGTGAAGGGAGGGCGAGGGCCTCCCTGGAGAAGAAGGCGGGGCCTAACGTTCGCTTCTTGGGCAGAGTTTCGGGGGAGGAACTGGCAAGGCTTTATGCCCGCTGCCAGGCCTTAATCTTCCCCGGCCGTGAGGACTTCGGGATAGCTCCCTTAGAAGCCCAAGCTTCCGGAAGGCCAGTCATTGCCTACGCTGCCGGCGGGGCTCTGGAAACAATCGTGGAAGGTAAAACTGGCCTCTTCTTCAAGCCTCAAACCCCAGAAGCATTGGCCGAAGCAGTCCTGGAATTTGAAAAGAGAGCCGCCGATTTTGACCCCGCCGCCATAAGGGAAAACGCCATGCGGTTTGATGTCCAAAATTTCCGCGAAAAAATGCACCTTTTCATCCAATTTGCCCTTGATTCGGCGAAAGGAGGCGTATATGTCCACTGAAAAGTTCGTGCGCTTCCCCGAAGGTTTCATCTGGGGGGCGGCTACTTCTGCCTACCAGATTGAGGGGGCATGGAACGAGGACGGCAAAGGGCCTTCAATCTGGGATACCTTCTGCCGCATCCCTGGAAAAATCAAGGATGGGGACACGGGCGATGTAGCTGCCGACCACTACCACCGTTGGGAGGAAGATGTCGGCATAATGGTGGAGCTGGGCCTGAAAGCCTACCGCTTCTCCATCGCCTGGCCTCGCATCTTCCCTGAAGGGGTAGGGGAAGTAAACCAAAAAGGGCTTGACTTCTACAACCGTTTGGTTGATAAGCTCTTGGCTCACGGGATTGAGCCTTTTGTCACCCTCTACCATTGGGACCTGCCCCAAGCCTTGCAGGATAAGGGGGGATGGCCAAACCGCGATACTGCCTACGCTTTCGCCAATTATGCCGAAACTGTAGCCAAAGAGCTCGGAGACCGCGTTTCCTCCTGGATTACCCACAACGAACCGTTCGTGGCGGCCCTAATCGGGCACTTTACAGGTGAGCATGCCCCTGGGATACAGGACCCTTCTGCGGCCTTCGCTACCGCTCACCACATCCTCCTCTCCCACGGCCTTGCAGCTCAAGCCATAAGAGCTTCCGCTTCCCTCAAACCTAAGGTCGGGATTGTCCTCAACCTGCACCCTATCCATCCGGCCTCCCCTTCGGAAGAAGACAAGCTTGCCGCCAAGCGCTTTGATGGCTTAATAAACCGCATGTTCCTGGACCCAATCTTCTTCGGGAAGTATCCTGAGGACATGCTGGAGCTATTTGGCTTCTTCCTCCCCGAAATCCGCCCCGGAGACATGGACACCATCTCCATCCCCATAGACTTCATCGGGATAAACTACTATACCCGTATCGTGGCCCGCTCTGACCCCGAATTCCCCCTCCTCCAAGCCTCCCAAGTTTACCCCGAAGGGAACGAATACTCCCAGATGTGGGAAATCTACCCGCCGGGGATTTACGAAACAGTCATCAGGGTCTGGAAGGATTACAATCCCCCATCAATCTTCCTGACCGAAAACGGCATCCCTGTGCCCGATGGCGTAGATTTTGATGGCCGGGTTAGGGATGAGCGGAGGATACGCTACCTCCGAAACCACCTCCTCTACCTCCACAAGGCCATAAGCGAGGGGGCACCGGTCAAGGGCTACTTCGTCTGGTCCCTCCTTGACAATTTTGAGTGGGCCCACGGCTACAGCATGAGGTTCGGCCTTGTATACGTGGATTATAAGACCCAGAAGCGAATCATCAAGGACAGCGGACGCTGGTATGCCAAGGTCATAAAGGAGAACGGCTTTGCGCTGGAATAAGCTGAGCCTGATTTTGGCCCTGGCTTTGCTTTTCCCCTTCGCCTTCCTGGCCCAGGCCCAGGAGCCAATACCCATTTACTATGCTGGGCCAGAAGGGAAGACACGCACGGCCTTAAAGCTGGCCGGGATTTTCTCCTTCGTCACCGACCCCTCCCAGGCCGATGTTATCTTTCTCAACGGCACTTTACCCGACCCGGCAGCCATTTCTGAGAGGGTCAAGGAGGGGGCAGGCCTTATCCTCTTCCTTGGGCCGGATATTGCTCCGGAGGAGCTGGAGGCCTTTTGGGGGCAGAGGCTTGCCCTCTCCCGCCGCGATGACCCCTTAAGCCTTTACGCCATTCCGGAACTTGATGACCCTTTAGCTAAGGAGATAATCTGGGCCAGTGCCCCTCAGGTTAGAGAGCGCTTCGTCGTTGAGGGCTGGCCTGTTGAGCCTCTGGTTGTGGGCTTTGAGGACAAAAGCCTCGTCTTGGGCAAGGCGAACTTAGGCCAGGGCGAAGTCTATGTCTTCTGCGTATTCCTTGATGGCCTCAACCCCCAGTTTCAGGACTGGGCCTATTTCAACTACTTCATCTACCATCTGGCGGTAAGGGCTGCCGGTGGGAAGCCCTCCTCCTTCGCCGATTATCCGGCTTCCCCTGTCCCCCATACTCGCGAGAGGGCGATAATCCTGGCCATCATGGCCTTTATCCTCATAACTGCCGGGGTTGCCTTCTGGCTGGTCAGGCGCTACAGTCTTTCTCACCCCGAGCTTTTGGGCGAACTCTTGGCCAGCCCCGAGGCTTTCAAAGCCAGGGAAGCGGAAACCCCGTGGGAAGAGATAGGATTCCACAGGCCTCTCGGCGGCTTCCTGGTAGCGTTCATGATGGGCCTTATCCTCTTCATCCCCTTCATCCTCTACCAGAACTTTGTCCTGCCGGTTTTCATCCTCCCTTCAGCTCAGGCCTTGGGGATATGGGGTAGAGTCACTCAATTCTTCAACTTGATATGGCTCCTTTTTGATTTGGGCACCAGCACCGCCTTCATCAAGTTCTTCTCGCAGTATCGGGTCCGTAGCCCGCAGCTTGCCATCCAATACGGGCAAGTTTTCGTCTGGTGGCAGGCCCTTTCGGGTGCTTTTCAGGTGGCCGTGGTTACGCTTATAGCCAGCATAATCGTTCCTCGCTCTGCCTATGCCCTCTACTCCTGGAGCATAATCATCCACACGCTGATTCAGATTCCCGGCTTCTACCAAGTCATCCGCCATGCTTTCATGGGGTGGCAGCGCTTTGATTACGCCCAATACCTTGACATAGCCTTGAGCCTAATCTTCCCCATGGTGACCCAGCCGATACTGGTTAGCGCAATGGTAGCCTGGGGCCGAGCCAACCCAGTGTTTGGCGGGGCCATGGGTGGAGTCATGGGCTTGGGGATAGCCGGCTACGCTTCCGAGCTCTTGACCTTCCTTTTGGGTCTATGGCTTTATAGAAGGCTCGGCTACAATGCCCGCCTGCTTTTCCTGGCCCATTTTGACCTATCCGTGGTGAAGGAGGCCTTTCGCTTCGGGCTGTTTGAGATGCTTGGCTCAATAGCTTGGGCTGTGGGCCAAGCGATGGAAATCCTCATAACTCAGGCCCGCTTGGTCAATTATGCTGAGGTCTGGGGGAACTGGGTTATAGCTCAGAACTTCATCTTTGCCTATCAAGTCCTCCACACCCTTTACGGCAATCTCATGTCTTCCATCTCCGAAGCCATATCGCATGGCCGCCGCATTCTCAGCCAATACTACTCGGTTATGGCCTACAAATGGGGAGGGTTCATAAGCGCTTTTGTAGGGGCAGTCCTCTTAGCCGTAGCCGACCGCTTCATCTTAGGTGCTACTGGTCCGGAGTTCACCCGGGCTGCCGCTTACGTTATCCCCTTGATATTCTGGGGTGCGATTCAATACCCATCCTGGGTTGGGGATTACGTCCAGCTTGCCTCAAATCGCCCTTACCTCAAGTTTGCTATGGTGGGAGGGGAGCAAATCATCCGCATCCTTTTAGCTTTCCTCCTCCTGGAGCGTTTCCAGATTTATGCCCTCATCATAGCCTACTTTGTAGCCCTTTTCAGCAAGGACGTAGCCACCTATTTTATCAGTCATCGTCTCTGTTTCCCCCAGCGCTTCTATTTCTGGCAATCGCTTTGGGCTCCTATCTTAGCTGGAGCTGCCCACTACTTTCTCCTGCGCTGGGTTACGGGGCTGATATGGCGGGGCGACCCCATCACGAGCGTGGTCATTTTCCTTGTGGGAATCCTCTTTTCTTATCCTGTTTTTGCCTTCTTCTATGGCCTTTTTGGGGGGTGGGACCAGCGGACCTTAGGAGAGCTTGGGCTTGGGGCTGAGATAACGGGGATGATGAAGCCTTTTGCCAAACTTTTCTGGGCATCCTCGGCTTTTGGGGCGAGGATAAGTCCAATCCACAACCTTTTCCCCATAACCATTTACGAATCCGCCTTAGCCGAAGCTCGCAGCCTGAGTTTAGAGAAAGTAAAGCTTACGGAATAATCAAAAGCGGGGGCGCAGCCCCATCCCGGGGGTTTGGGGATGTGCCCCCAAAATTTTCAAATCAGGGGACGAATCGCCACATTAGTAGTCCTGCCCACGAGTGGGGCCCAAAACGCTGGCGAACCCAAAGCCCACGGGGGTGGGCAAAACGGGGGTCCAGGGGGCGCAAGCCCCCATGGCGGGGGGTGTGGGGGTGTCCCCCCACAAAACCA
>JAPWUT010000248.1 GCA_028275425.1 Anaerolineae bacterium
TCGGCCCAGGCGATGGCGTCCTCAGGAGCCTTCTTCCCAGAGGCTACATCGTTCATAACGTTGTATAAGATGCCTCTTATCGCCTCCCAACCGTAAATCGCCGGCTCGCTTCGGGCATAAGGGACAAAGTCCATGGCTTTCTTAAGGAGAGGATTGGCTTTTAAAATGGGTGAATTGGCAGCAGAAGCCCGGACCGGTAAGTAGCCTGTGGCTGCAGCCCAGCGAGCGTTCTGGTCGGGTTGGGTGAACCATTTGAGGAAAAGCCAGGAGGCCAGTTGCCTCTCCGGAGTAGTCTTGAAGATGCAGATTGAAGGGCCATACAGGTCCGCCACAGGGCCGGGGGTCTGGGCCGGAGGAAGAGCTATCGTCCAATTGAAGCGAGGCTTGCCGGTCTTCGGGTCCTTCACGGCTTCTTGGTAATACGGAATACCCGCAGTGGAGCCAAAGGCAAAGATTATCTTCTGGGCGGCGAAGTCCTTTTGGTCCTGGTAACGCTCCTCAACTTTGTAAGCGAGGCCTTCATCAATGAGTTTTTCCAGGAATTGAAGGGCGGAAAGAGCAGCCTCTTTATCGGGGAGGAATCCCCCTTCTGGCCCGAGTATTTCCCCTTTGTAGCTCCAAACCATCCATGTGAAAGTGGAAGCGCTTGGGGCAATGGCATAGCAAGGTTTGCCTTCCTTCTCCTTGCGCATCCGGCAAATCTGATAGAATTGGCTCCAGGTCTCCGGCGGCCCCTTGTAGCCCAGCGACTGGAGGGCATCAGCGTTGTAATACATCACTTCAAGGCTGCGGCCAGGCGGGAAGCTAAGCATTTTCTGGTCAAAGTCTGGGTAGCGATCCCCCTCCAAGAAGGGGTCAAAGTAATCGTCAAGCTCCTCCGGCTTAAGGCCATATTTCGGACTCTGGAGGTAATCGTCCAGGGGAACAACGGCATCGGCCTTGGCGTATTCCGCAACGACGTTCTGGTAGGAGAAAGCCATGTCGGGAGGGGTGCCGGAAGCTATGGCGGCCAGGACCTTGCGCCTGATTTCGGAGTAGGAGCCGGCGTACCAAGCCTTTACCTTTATGCCCCAAGGGTTGGTCCTGTTGAAATCATCCACCATCTCCAATAGGGTCCTTTCGTGGAGCTGGGTGTAAGGGTGCCAAAGGGTAACTTCCTGACCTTCAGGGCTGATGTTTTTAAACGGCTCAAAAGGCTCAGGAGTGGGGGAAGGGGTCGGTGTAGGGGGAAGAGTAGGAGTCGGGGAAAGCGTGGGCAGGGGGGTCGGCGTGAAGGTTGAGGTGGGAAGAGGGGTTGGGGTAAAGGTTGAAGTTGGAGAAGGCGAAGGGGAAACAGGAGCACCTCGGCAGGAGGCTATTATTAGCGGGACTAATGCTGCCAAGAGAAAGGCTCGTTTGAGCATAGGCATCCTCCTCGTTCACCGTTCGGGCAAGGAGCCGGGTGTTGGGGTCAATGCCACCCGGAAATCGCGAGCACAATCGTCAGTATCGGAATTGGGAGGGTATCGCTCCAGGGAAGCCCCGGCTTTTGAGACCCCAGGGTGAGCCTTTACGCCTGGGAAGCTTTTATCTCCATACACCACTACATCCACCGGGTTATCCCCAGGGCCTAAGAGCACAACCTCATCGCCCAGGTTCCTGAGCTCCCAAGGGCCTGAGCTCCACGAGGTGTAGGGCACCATGTCGGGCACGTTGGGATTGGTGTCCACAAGCTCAAAATCGGGCCAGCGACCGTAAAGTCCATAGAAGCCTGAGGCACTCCAAGCTATCACCTTGACCTCCCCTGGGCCGATTGTTGAGCCGGCGGGGAAGCGGTACATCCCTTCCCGGACCCCTCGCTCCTGGGCATCCCCGAGCTTGTAATCCCCCAAGCTTATGGCTCTATTGGTCGGATTGTATATCTCCACCCATTCCTTGCCCTCGTCATCGCCAGGGGCATCGTAGAGGACCTCGCTTATAAGCAGGTCCGAGGGGTAACGGAAGTTTTTGAAGGTTAAGGGCACGTAAACCTTGAACACCCCGTAAGGTGCGGCCCAGTCGGTCCAGAAAAGCGAGGCAAGGTAATCAAAAGCCTCCTTGCTCCGGATGAGGAGCCCTACTTCCCTGTTGACCTTGAAGGAGACCTCGCTGCCGTTTATGCTGCCAATCCAGACATAGTGTTGACCTCCGATGCGGGCAAGCACCATCTTGTTGTGGACTCCCATGCCCATGGGGCTGGCAAGCCTGGCCTCAAGGTCAAGCCTTTCCTCCCTGGCCAGCTTGTTGAGGTAATCCACAACCTGCGAGTTTTGGTCGTGGTAATAGAAATCATCAAGCAAGATTCTGACCGAAGCGCCTCGCCGGGCAGCTTCCACCATCGCCTCAAGGCGCAGGTTCTGGCCATCCCCCCACTGAAGGTACTCGTAAAGCTGCTGGGATAAAACCAAATCGCCTTTGCCCGCCTGGGATAGAACCTTGAAGAGGCCTCCTTCTTGGCTCAGGGCATTTTCCGGGGCGGTGGTCAGCTCAAAGTAGAAGGAGCCTTCAATCCCCAGAGGCGACGGAAACTTCACCCGATAAGCCAGCCTTTCGCCCCCTCCGCAGCCTTCTCCGGAGCACTCCCTCATGACCAGCGGGAGGTAGACCCGGTAGATGGGGGGAGGGGAGCACAGGTCCGGCTTTGAGGAGCAATCGGCCACATCGGGCCGGGAAGGGTTGGCATCGGCCCAGAAGAGGCTCCTCAGCTTTTCCACCACGCTGGGGGCATCGGTAGCGATGTAGACCCCGCGGTGTCCAACGGTGCCATCGCCTTTTGGGTCGGAGGGCATTCCGTTTGGGGAAAGGTTCTCCGAGCCCAGCAGAGCCAAACGCCCGTCAATAATCGCATACTTGGCGTGCTGGAACCGGTAGCGGCGTTGGCTTCCGACCATGAAATATACTTTTCCTCCGGCATCGGAAATGACCTTGGCCGCCCACTTTCCCTCCCGCGATAGCCCACCTACAGGCTCCCCTTCCAGCAAGACGGTCACCGAAACCCCGGCCGAGGCCTTCTCGGCTAT
>JAPWUT010000059.1 GCA_028275425.1 Anaerolineae bacterium
TTAGGGTTCGCCGGGGTTTTGGCTCCCACTCGTGGCGGGGTTGCTAAGGTGGGCAACTCGCCCCCTTTTTTGAATTTGTGGGGGCACATCCCCCACGACCCCCTGCCAGGGGGCTTCGCCCCCTGGACCCCAGTTTGCCCACCCCCGTAGGCTTAGGGTTCGCCGGGGTTTTGGGTCCCACTCGTGGCGGGGTTGCTAAGGTGGACAACCCGCACCCTCTTTTGAATTTGTGGGGGCACATCCCCCACAGCCCCCTGCCAGGGGGCTCTGCCCCCTGGACCCCCGTTTGCCCACCCCCGTAGGCTTAGGGTTTGCTTGGGTTTTGGGGTTAACCTTTCCCTCAGCCCTATCCGGAGCGGAGAGGGGAGAACTCTGCCAAATTTTCCCCCTTCCCTCGCAGGGAAGGGGGCCAGGGGGTTAGGTCGGAAAGGGCACATCCCCCACGCCCCCTGCCAGGGGGCTTCGCCCCCTGGACCCCCGTTTTGCCCACCCCCGTAGGCTTAGGGTTCGCCGGGGTTCGGGTCCCACTCGTGGGTGGGGTTGCTAAGGTGGGCAACTCGCCCCTTTTTAAGGTTTTGTGAGGGGACACCCCCTGGACCCTATTTCAAGCCCGGCGGGCGTTTGCCAGACGGCGGCGGAATCCGCCTACAACTTTCTCCAGTTCTTCCTTGGAAAAAGCCCCAAGCGCCAGAAGCAAGGAAAGGTAGATGACTAAAGAGGCCGAAATGGCCAGCCAAAGGTTTACTTTCTGGAAAGCCCAGAAAGAAAGAGCCATCACTACCGAAGCCAGGGTCGGACGCCAGAAGAGCTCTTTCCAGGGAAGCGGCCCCAGGTTCTTGCGGACGCAGTAGTAGAAAGGAGCCAGGAGGGCCAGCTCGGAGAGGACGGTCATCACGGAGGCGCCTTTGTAGCCGTAGCGAGGGATTAGGAGCAGGTTCCCAGCAATGTTGAAGGCTACCCCGATGAGGAAGGCTTTGGTCAGGAAGCGCTGCTGGTTTATCGCAATGAGCACATACTGGGTTACGCTGTTTATGCAGCTGAAGGGGAAGAACCAGATGAGGAGCTGAAGGGCAATCATGGAGTGGGGGAGGTATTCGGAACCGCCAAGGATGAGGATTAGCTCACGCGCAGTGAAGGTGAAGAGCACGGCTATCGGCATGCTAACCATGATGAGGAGCCGAAGGGCGGTGTTGTAAACCCGCATGAATTCCTCGCGGGAGGATTCGGCGTAGCGGGAAAGCATGGGGAAAAGGGCTACGGTGAAGTAGGACGGGATTATGTTGAGGCCGTCTATGTACCTGTAGGCTGCACTGTAGTAACCCACCGCCGCATCCCCCTTGAGGGGCTGGAGGATGAGCACGTCTATCCTGAAGAAGACTGTAGCCAGGAAGTGGTTTATCATGAGGGGGAAAGCTGGGCCCAACATCCCCTTGGCCAAAGAGAAATCGGGCTCAAAGCGGGGGATGAAAAGCTTGGTGGCCATGAGGTAGAAGAGGATGGCAAAAGTGACCACGTTCGCTATTACCGAGACCCCGGCCAGACCCACATACCCAAACCCTGCCAGGAGGGCTATCGTCCCCAGAGTAACCCTCAGCAACGTGGTTACGGAAGTTATCCAAGCCGGATACTCCATCTTTTCCCAAGCGGTAAATGCGGAGCTGACCACGTCCGATAGGAGGCTGAAGAACAAGGCCAGGCTGAAGAGGCCGACGGTGAAAGCGGTATCAACGGTTAGGCCAGCGTAACGGACATAGAAGAAGAGGATTAGGGCCATTAGGGGCCAGGAAGAAAGCCAGAGCAATGACCTCAGAATCGTCACGTTTGTGATGTAGCGGTTGGCTTGGGATTTGTCCTTAGCCACCTCACGGGTGAGCAAGATGCCGAGGCCGAAGCGCGTCAGGATTTCAAAGTAGCCGATGAAGATTACGGCGAACTGGTAGCGACCTGCTCCCTCCGGGGCCAGGATTCGGAGCATGAGCATGGCAAAGGCCATGTCAATCAGCTTATTGACAAAGGCCAGCCCCATCGGGATGAAAGTGTTCTTGGCGACCCGGCCCAGGGTTGTTTCCTCCTCTTCCCGGTAAATCCGGCGCCAGAGCCAGTACCCAGAGAGGAAAAGGAGGACGCTGAAGGCTAAGAAGGAGATGAACAGGCCGAGCTTAAAGGACATCGGGCTGTATTTGAAGCGGACCAGATGGGAGCCTGGCTCCAGAACCACGGCCCGGAAATTGCCGTAAGCCCGGTACAGCTTCAGCTCTTTTTCCCCATCGTAAGCTTTCCAGCCTGGGAAGAAGGCATCGGTTAGGACCAGAAGGCCCTTTGAAGGGAGGGTGGCAGAGATTACCACTTGGGTTGGGGAGTAGGAGAGGATTTCGGCTTTACCGGCCTCGCCGGATTCGGGCAAAGGTGGGTCTGAGGGGCCATACTGCCAAGGCTGAGAGCCCTTTTCCAGCACCACGCATCTTGGCGAGCGTAGCCCTTTAAGAGCATCGGCCAGCTCCTCGCTCTCAACGGCCAATGTGCAGGTGGAGATGAAGGCTCTGGGCAAGTAGTTATCGTTCCGGTAGACGCGTACTTCGCCGTTGTAGACCAAGGTGTAGCCGGGTTTTTTTATCTCCTGGGTTGTGAGCACATACTTGACGTTGAGGAGGTCCAAGAGGGGGGAATCAAGGGCTTCGGAGAATGGGGTGTAGATTGGGGAGATGCGGTTGTAGAGTAGGTCCCACTGGGGGGAAAGGAGCTGCATGAACTCGGCATATTGCTTGGGGATTACAGAATCGTAGCCCCTTACGTCCTGGATTCCGAAGAGCATTCCCGCGTTGGGCCAGAAGGTTTTCTCCCCCGGAAGGTTGAATGAAGTTATGCGGTAAAGCTCGGGGTCGCTCTTGAGAAAACTGACCACCGGCGGGGTGAAGCTGAGCAGTGCGGGGTCGGAAGCGGGGTTGAACCCCCACCAGGCGCAGAGGAGGTCGGCGGCGATTACGGCCGGGATGAGGGCTTTGAGGCGGCCTCTGCCGGCCAACAGGGCCAATCCGGCCAGCGTGAGGAAGGCGGAGAAGCGCAGGAGGTTCCACCACTCGTAGGAGAAGAACATCTTCCCATCGGCGAATGCACCCTGGGCCAGCTCAGAATGGGCCAGGAAGCGCTCGGCCAGGGAGAAGAAGGGGGTGGGGTTGAGGAAGGAGAGGAGGCAGAAGAGGATTCCGGCCAGGCCTGCCAAGGCTGTGAGGGCGGGGAAAAGCGCTTTGAGCTTCTCCCTCTCATCGGCCCCAATCCCGGCCAGGATTGCTACGCTTAAGGTGTAAGGGAAGACCCAGCGGAAGGGGGAATGGAGCTGGTTGTAGCCTGGGAGGAAGTAGTAGAGCAAGGCGTAGAGCGGGGTGCCGAAGGCGAAAAGCAGGGAGAGAACCGCCAGGAGGGCGAAAGTCCACTTTATCCATCGGTCCTTGCCCAGGAAAGCCCCAGCCAGAGCCAAGGCCAGGGTGAGAAGGCCCATGTAGCTTCCGGCCTCAACGTAGTTCTTTATCCCCCAGAAGATGAACCTTATCGGCTCCCCTCGGTAATTGACTGTAACCGGAAGCCACTTCTTGGCCGCAAGGTCAAAGTAAGCGTGGTGGGCGGGGTTGCCGAAGAAGTCGGGGATTAGGAAGGTGAACACTTGGCGGGTGGGGTAAGCCCATCCCAAAACATCCTTCAGGGTTACCATTCCCTGCCGGAAGTTCTGGGTCACTACTTCGTAAAGCGGGAAGAGCTGAATTGCTCCCAAGCCTATGCCGATGGCGGCCATTATCACCAAGGCCAATGAGGATTTGGCGAGGAATGAGCCTTGGCGGATTCTGAGGTAAAAGGCCAGGACCCTCGCCAGGGCAAAGTAGGCGGCTACCATTGCCACGTAGTAGGAAATTTCGGGGTGGCCGGCCAGAAAGTGGAGGCCGATGAAGATTGAGCCCAGTATTACGAAGGGGATGGGCGACTTTCTCCCGCCCTGGAGGCGGCGCAGGGTTAGCTCAATGCAAGCCAAGATAGCGGGAAGCCAGGCCGCTGCCGCTATTATCATCGGGAAGACGACGCTTACCACGAAGAAGCCGCTCAGCTCGTAAGCGAGGGAAGCCACGATGCTTCCCAGGCGGCTCATCCCCAGAACTCTGGCTAAGAAGTACATGGATAGCCCGGCCAGCCAGAGCTGAAGCAGGGTGAAGAATCCGTAGGCTCTGGGCAGAGGGATTAGGTAAAAGATGAGGGAAAGGGGGTAGAGAGCCGAATGCTGGCCTGTAGCCAGGAAAGGCATCCCGGTAAAGATGTAGGGGTTCCAGAGGGGAAGCTCCCGCCTCCGGATGCACTCCAGGATGAACTTCTTCCAGACGTAATTTTCCAGGATGAGGTCGCTCAGAAGCTCGTTGTGGGGGACCGATACCCCCAAATCCTTGGCGAAGCTCTTCCAGGGTTCAAAGGCGAAGAGGTTATCGGCCGGGATTAAGGTCTTCCCGCCGAAGGTCACAGGCCAGAGGAGGATGAGGAGAGGTAAGAGGAGGAAGAACGCTGCTGCGAGGTCCGGGCCCAGCTTCCTCAGCCTTTCCACCAAGCAACCTCCTGGCTTCAGATTTCCACCTCTTTTCCAAGCCCAAGCTCGCGGGCTTTCTCCAGAACCCTCTTGGCTACTGATACATCCTGGACGGCATTGCCTACGGACTTGAAGTAGGTGATTTCATCGTCCCTTTCCCGGCCGGGCTTGAGGCCGGCGGCAATCTCCCCAAGCTCGGCGTAGATGTCCTTCTCGGAGATAATCCCCTTGCTTATGGGGATGATGAGGTCGCCAGCCTCGGCCAAGCAAGCGGAGCGCGAGTCCACCACGATTTTGTTGGCCCGCCGGATGGTGACTTCATCCACCTCTTGCATTTTCGGGGTGAAAGCGCCGATGGCATTTATGTGGGCTCCAGGCTTGAGGTCTTCCCCGCTGAACACAGGGGTGGAGGAGGTGGTAGCGGTGCAGATGACATCGGCTTCTTGGACGGCTTCCTTGGGGGAGGAGGCGACCCTGATGTCGGACGGGATGGGGCCGAGGCCTTTCATCTCGGCGGCGTAAGCTTCGGCCCTTTCCCTGACTATGTCGTAAACCCAGACCTTTTCAATTTTCCGGACTTCGCACACGGCCCAGAGTTGGGTTCGGGCTTGAGCGCCGGCTCCGAAGATAGCGGCCACTTTGGCATCCTTGCGAGCGAGCAAGTCCGTAGCTGCACCGGAAGCGGCCCCCGTCCGGAGAGCTGTGAGGTAAGTGCCGTCCATCATAGCCACGGGGCAGCCGGTCTCCGAATCAACCACGATGACTACGGCGAAGATTGTAGGCAAGCCTTTCTCCAAGTTTCTGGGGAAGACCGAGACAACCTTCGCTCCGAGGGCATCGCTTTCGGAAAGGTAAGCGGGCATGAACAAAGTCACCCCCTCATGCTTCTCTACCGGAAGCTGGGTCCTCAGAGGCACGTTGGCTTTACCGGTGGAAAGCTGAGCGAAGGCTCCTTTCACAATCTCAATCGCTTCGGCCATGGGGAGGGCTTTGCGCACCTCTTCCGCAGAAAGCAGCAGGAGCTTCACGGCACACCTCCTTGCTCAAGTTTTACCCGGCAGGCATTTCGCCCGGAGGGTAGTAAAGCTTACGGCAGGCTGGGCAAATCTCTTCCCCCTCGGTCGGGCGGAATGGTTTGCCGCACTGCCGGCAGGTTTTAAGCTCGCCTTTGAAAACAGTTAGCCTGAGGGAGCGCAAGAGGGCGGGGAAAGAGAAGTAAGGCTTGACCTTTATCGCTCCCGTAGGGCAATTTCCTTCGCAAGCCTTGCAGCCTATGCAGGCCAAGGGGACGAAATCAATGGTGAAGCTTTCCTGGTTGCGGTGGAAAATCAGGGCGCCTGTCGGGCACTGGTTGGCGCAGAGGCCGCAGGCGGTGCAGGAGTCATCCACTTCCACAAGCCCGAAAGGCAGTTCGGAGGCCGGGATTTCCTCATCCTTCGGGGTTCCGAGGCGGGCCAGAGTCCTCACAAGCCTCAGGCGTGGCTCGGGGAGGTGCTTGGGCACTCTTTCCTCCGGGGGAAGCAACTGGCCGAAGAGGCCCTCCAGGCTTTCGCCCACCGCTTTCCTCATCAGCCCGACAAGTTCACCGTAGAGCAGGGAGAAGCTTGCCCTTCGGTCCAAGAGCGGCTCATCGCCCTGGCGGACTTGGGCGGGCAGAAGGCCATCCCTATTGGGCAATGAGGACTTAAGCGCTATGGTTTCTTCTTTCCCAAAGGCCTTGAGGATGCGGTTGGCCTTTTGGGCTTGCTCTCTGATTATGCTTTGTGCGGAGCCCATTGGGCACTGGGGGCAAAGTTCATCGTTGAGCCAAAGGCCTTGAGTGGCTGACAGGGCTGTTTCCAGGATTAGGGCCAGGGATAGGGAGGCGAGGCATCGTTTTACGTTCAAGGCAACAGGGGCCGGGGAAAAGACTTCGCCCTGGGCAGCACGGTGGCAGATAAGCTCCAAGGCCGAGGTTTGGAGGGAAAGGATGGTGGTCCTCAGGGTTTTCTCCGGACTTTTGGGGAAGGCCCAGGCTTCGGTGGGGCAAACCTGCCAGCAAATCCCGCAGCCTGTGCATTTCTCCTCATCCAGCTCAAGGTAAAGGCTTTCCCTTATCGCACCGAAGGGGCAAGATTTAAGGCAGAGGTTGCAGCGGTTCAAGTAGTAGCGGAAACGCAGGCAACGTTCCCGGTGGAAAGTCGGCTGGCTTACCAGGCCCTGCTCCAAGAGGTCAAAGATGTCCACTTCCACCATAGGCTTAAATCCCCAGCTCCAATCTGGTCCGGATGAACTGGAGGAGGTGGTCGCGGCGGATTAGCCCCACGATTTCTTCCCCTTCCACTACTGGCATCTGGTTCACATCGTTCTCCACCATTAGTTCAAGGGCATCCAAAGCCTCGTCATCGGCCTTTACTTTGAGGAGTTTTTCCATGGGGGTGGAAATTTCGGCCACGGTTACCGATGGCCATTTGGCTTGCGGTATCAATTTGAGGTTGTGGAGGGTGACCATACCCTTGAGCTTTTCCCCTTCCCTGACGAAGAAGCAGCGGGTGCTGTGGGGCAAGATGTAATTGTAGACGAGGTCGTTTAAGGTTGTGGAAGCGGGGATGATTGGGCACTCCTGGCTCATGAGCTCTCGGACTTTAACTCCTCTTAGGGCTTCTTTGCTCACAAGCTGCCTGTAGCTCTGGGTAGCGGCATTATCCAAGAACCAACCGATGAAAGCGAGCCATATTCCATCAAGCCAGTGGCCGGAGAGGGCCCAGGCCAATCCTCCCACGATGAAGAGGAAAGCTACGGCTCTTCCGGCCGTTATGGCGATTTCGGTAGCCTTCCGGTAGTTTCCGGTGACCCCCCAGAGGAAGGAGCGCAGGAGCCTTCCTCCGTCCAAGGGGAAGCCGGGGATGAGGTTGAAGAGGGCGAGGCTGAGGTTTATGATTCCGAGGTAAGAGCTTACGGCGGCCAGGATTTGGATGTTGAGGACGAAACGGCTCACAAGCCAGAGGAGGCCGAATCCCCCCGCTATTATCAAGCTGGTCACAGGCCCGGCTAAAGCCATCAGGAATTCCCCGAGGGGGGTGGTGGACTCTTTGGAGATGCTGGCCACTCCACCGAAGAGGAAGAGGGTTATGCGTTGGACCGGTATCCCTTGGAAGGTGGAGAGCAGGCTGTGGGCGAGCTCGTGGATGAGGACGGAGAGGAAGAGGAGCAAGCCAGTTGCGATTCCCATAGCCCAGTACATCCAATGGCTCCAATCGGGGTAGCGTGATGGGAAGTATTGGGTGGAGAGGGAAAGGGCGATGAGGGCGAAAACTATGAACCAAGTGTAATGGACCAGGATTGGTATTCCGAAGATTTTACCCAGCCTTATGGAACCGACCAAGCTCTGCCTCCCTCACGGATTTGCAGCTCCAATTTTACCATAAAACCTCAGGAATTGCCAGGGATTCACTTAAGCACTGATTGGAAATCAGCCTTCTTTGGCACTTCGTGCCAAGCGTCGGCCTGCGCCGACGCGAAACTGAGCCGGCGCTTCGCCTTCAGTTAGGAGCTTGATCGGGCTCTACCTCTTCGGAGACAGATTCCAACTCTGGGATCAGGGCACCCACCTCGTGGTGCTCCTTCTGCCGCTGGATGTAGGCCACAATTCGCTCCACGTCCCAGCGGCTGACGCTGAAAGCCCCGTAGAAGCCCTGCCACTTGAAAAGCTGGTCTGGCTTCAGGATATGGTTGACGAAGTAAGAGGAAGCGCCTTTGAGCTGCTTGACCAGTTCGGCCACTGTCACCGTGCTGGGTATCCGGACCAGGATGTTGTTCAAGGCCAAGAGGGTGCAACCCATTTTCTGAGCCTCACTGGCAATCACCCGATGCAACGGCCGCTCTATTTCTGGGGTGATGAGTGGGAGTCGGTCCCACGTCGCCCAAACCAAGTGGACGTAAATAGCCAGTGTGTCCCGAGGCATTTCTATCCTCCGTGCAATTGGAAATCGGCCATCTTTGGCACTTCGTGCCAAGCGTCAGCGCAGGCTGACGCTCCCCGGTCGGCGAAGGCCGACCGAAGGCCTGCGGCCCAGGAAGGGCGACTTCAGTCGCCCCCTACCAGCCGCACAACCTCCTCCACCAGCCCCCAATCCGGCTCCTGTTTAGCCTCTTTGCAGGCCCGGAGGTAATATTCCAACAGTGCACCGGCCAGCTCGCCGAATGCGGCAGGGATAGCCCGGGCAAAGGGTAGGATGGCACGCAGCCCCTCAGCAAAGGCTGCGGCAGCCTCAGCGTGGCGTCCCAGACCATGTAGGACACTTCCGTGAGCCCCCAAGCTCCTGGCCAAGT
>JAPWUT010000060.1 GCA_028275425.1 Anaerolineae bacterium
TTCCCGCCTCTGTTACCCCCACTACAACCCCTGTAACTGTTTCCTCTCCTTCCCCGGCCTGAATTTTCACTCCCTCCTTCACCTTTTTACCCTTGACCAAGGCTTCCCAAAGTCTTTCCCCTTTACGGCTGAGGAGCAGAATCTCCACTTTGCCCCCGGTTGGGATTTTGCGGCCGAAAAGGCGCGCTGGCAAGACGCGGCTCTGGTTAGCTACGAGGATATCTCCCGGCCTTATGTAGTCCACAATTTCCCTAAATATTCTGTGCTCAATAGCACCTGTAGCCCTGTGGACTACCATGAGGCGTGAGGAATCCCTCGGCTCCACAGGGGTTTGGGCTATGAGTTCAGGCGGAAGGTAATAATCAAACTCGGTCGTCTTCATCATTTACTTAATTTATTTTATTTATTTTAAAGCCACGCGGTTGGAAAGAGCAAATTGGGGACAGGGGATTTTCCTCCTTTATGCCCACCCCCGCAGGCTTAGGGTTTGCCAGCGTTTTGGGTCCCACCCGTGGCGAGGCTGCTAAGGTGGCTGCTCGCTCCCACTTCTTGTTCTGGGGGGCACATCCCCCAGATCCCCCGCCATGGGGGCTTCGCCCCCCTGGACCCCCGTTTTCCCACCCCCGTGGGCTTAGGGTTCGCCAGCGTCTTGGGCCCCACTCGTGGCAAGGTTGCAGGGGTTGGCAACTCGTCCCTTTTTAAGTCTTCGTGGGGGGACACCCCCCACACCCCCATGGCCCCCCCGTTTTGCCCACCCTCGTGGGTTAAGTGTTTGCCGGCGTTTTGGGGGGTTAACGTCTCCCCGAGTCCCCTTCCGGAGCGGAAAGAGAAGAACCCTGCCAAATTTCCCTACCCTGCTCTAATCAAGGCCGGCGTGAAAGGTTTCACTTCACTTTTAGGGTGCGGAGGCGGTTCAGGGCAGCGGCCAGCTCTTGAGGCCTGAAGATTGCATAGTGGCCCATAAGGCGGGAATCCAGCACATCAAGCCCTCCCCTTTCTATGTCCTCCATAACCAGCTTCAGGATTTCAGCCACGGTTCGGCGCCCGTCCATGTATCGTTCGCGGGCATAGTATAAAGCTTGCCCTATGGCGTGAAGTTGCCCCGGGTGAACCAATTGCTCAACAGCCGATAGGTCAATTTCGTGCCGGCCAAAGACTATGGCCCTTGTCCCTTTGGCCGTTATCTTAACCTCGTATTTACCCTTGCTTGGGTCAAGGCTCCAGGCTAACGGTACGCGTGGTTTTATTTGGCCGAAGCTTTCCCCACCTTCATTTTTGCGCTCAGCCTTATATTTTTCAGCTATGGCCTTGGCTTCAGCTGTTACATCGTAAGGCCGATATTCTATCATCGCTATTACCGTATCGGCCACGTCAAAATAATCGCCACTTCCCCCCATCACCAGTATGGTGGAGACTCCATGCTCGCTGTAGAGCTGGCGGACTTTGTCAATGAAGGGGGTTATGGGCTCTTTGTCCTTGGAGATTAGCTCTTGCATCCTGTGGTCCCTTACCATGAAGTTGGTGGCGCAGGTGTCTTCGTCCAGGAGTAGAAGTTTGGCTCCAGCTTCTAAGGCTTCTATGATGTTGGCCGCTTGAGAGGTGGAACCGGAGGCATTTTCAGTGCAGAAGCGGGTTGTATCCTGGCCAAATGGGAGGTTGGAGATGAAAGGGGATATGTCCACTTTCTCAATCCTTCGGCCGTCTTCGGCCCTTATTTTCACGGCTGAAGGGATGGTGACCACGAATTCCCTGCCATCGCCGGGGATGTGGTTGTAAATTCCGAGTTGGATGGCGTTAAGCAGTGTGGATTTTCCGTGGTATCCTCCGCCTACGATTAAGGTAACCCCTTCGGGGATGCCCATGCCTTTTATAAGCCCACGGTTAGGGAGGTGAAATTCCACTTTGAGGGATTCCGGGGAGCGGAAGGGGATGGCTTTTTCTTGAGGGAGGGGCCGGTCATCAATCCCTGAACGCCGGGGCAAGATGCTCCCATCGGCTACGAAGGCAACCAACCCTCTCTTTGGGAGTTGTCCTCTGAGCCAGTCGGCATCTTCGGCTGTGAGGATTTGGAGGTAAAGGCTACGGCGGTCAAGCTTGGAGAAGAAGAGGGTTTCTTCAACTATCTTGGGGACTTTGCGGCAGAGGAGCTCGGCCGCTTCTTTCCCCAGGATGCGGCGCCCTCTGGCCGGAAGACCGACCACGAACCTTGCTTCTATGTATTCTTCGGTTATGACCACTGAAGTGCGTTCCAGGATTTCCTGGCCTGGTCTGTCTATGGCTATAAGGCCACTGTGGCCTGTCCCCAGGTGTTCCTCTACCCTTTCGGCTACAGCCGCAAATTGGCGGGTCAGGAAGTCGGCCAAAGCGATTCGCCGGCTCTTGGTTGAGTAGGTGTCAGGGGGGAAGCCCGCTTTTCGGTGCTCAACTTGGACCCTCACCCTGCTTGGCGGAGCGAATGGGTCGCCCTGGACATGGTCAATGAAGAGGGTAAAGGTAGGGGCGCGGTACACTCCCTCAACCCCTTTGTAGGCCTTGTATCCCTTTCCTTCAAGCCTTAGCAGCAGGGCTTCCAGGTCAGCGATGGTCCTTTCAGCCATCAAGCCTTACCAGGAGCAATGGGATAAGCATTTCCTGGGGGGAAAGGCCTCCGTGACGGCCCTTAAGCTTGGGCTCCTCGTATCCCCAAACCAGGTAGTCTTCCCCTCGGGCAATGGCGATTAGGTCCCCGATGCGGGAAGAGAAGCCTGGGGCCGGTTCCCCTTTCCCGAACAGCCCTTTTTCCATTGCTTCCTGCGAATCCATCACGGTGAATGAGCCTATCTTTTCTTCCAGGTAAGCTCGCACTTTCTCCCTGCTTCCATCCTTCACGTAGAGGTAAGAAGCTCTTGACTCGCCGGTCGGGGGCAAGGTTAGGAGTTCCCATAGCTCTGGATGCTTCATGGCTTGGATGGCCTTTTCCGGCCTGGCAGGGACTTGGCCATGGTCGGAGAAAATTATGAGGAGGGTGCCTTTGCGGTCACTTGGCTCTAAGCGCTCCAGGAATTCTCTTTCCATGGAGAAGGCGAAGCTCCTGAGCTCTGCTTCCCAGGTCTCATCTTCCGGGCCGTAGAGGTGGGCGAGGGCGTCTACAAGACCCCAGTAGACGCTTATAATCGCCCTTTCCCCAGAAATCTCCCGAAGGAGACGGCGCAACGATACCCACATTTCCGAGGTGGATAAGAAGCCTCTGGATTCAGCCACTTCTCTGTGGATAGCTCGGGAGAAGGGGCTTTTTGAGTATTCCCGGTGGATTAGGACCCAGACCTTTATCCCCCAAGGCTTTAGGAGCTGAGGGAAAGAGGGGACGGGGATGAGCTTTTCGGGCTCAAGCCCCCATTTCTCCAGGGAATCGCCCCTTTCGTTCCGCATGGGGGCAAGGGCCAAGGCGTTGGCTACCACCCCAAACTCTTTGAGGTAAATGGTGTAGCCGGTTAGGCCATGCTCTATTGGTGGGCGTGCCGTCCACAAACTGGACAAGGCCGCTACGGTTGTGGAGGGGAAAACGGAGGTTATGGGATTAAACAGGCCTCTCTGGGCAAGCTTGGTCAGGACAAAGCCTCGGTCCTGAGCCATGAGTTTCTGTAAAGCCAAGTAGCCTACAGCATCCATTAGGATAGCTATTATGCGTTCGGTGCCATGGGATAGCTCCTTCCACAAGGAAGGCTCAAGTGGGGGTGCGCCGTCTATTTCCGCTCCCAAGATGGCAGCCATAGTAGCTGGCAAGTTCACCAGGGAACCGCCCTCGTATCGTGGCCAGATTAATTCCATCTCTTCCCTCCTTTCCGGGCTATTTTATCACAAGGCCATCAAACCGCCGAAAAATTGACTTGTGGGAAAGCAGGGGGTATAATTTCGCTCGGATACCCAAAGGAGGGGGCTTTGATATGGAAAACTTAGAAATCCCAGCCCTGATTCCCCTTACGGACGAAGGGGAGCAGGATTGTGCTTGTGGGAGGGAAAGCGCTTCGGCCTCGCTGTTTCCTTCTAAAGAGAGCAACCAGTTTTCCCTTCTAATGCCTTTGAACCAATCCTCTGGGCTTTATCGGAAGGATTTAGGCCATGGGTGGTTCCTGTTTCATAACCCCTCAAAATTTTCTCCCCCCTCTATCTTAAATTCCTCAGCTTGCACTTTGGTGGATGCTTTCCAGAGCCCAATCTCTCCTGAAAGGGCCATCCAGATGACCGGCTTGCCTTTGGAGGCTTCGGCCTCCTTTTTGAAGGAAGCGGTGCAGGCTGGCCTCCTCGTTCCGGCCGACGGCTCCTCTGAACTTGAGGAGCCTCCTAACCCTTATGCCCTCACCCTTTGGCTGGCCTTGACTTTCAATTGCAACCTCAGTTGCCGCTACTGCTATGTTCCCAGCATGCCTTTGAGCATGACCGAAGGGGAAGGCAAGAGGGCCGTTGATTGGGCTATCGCAAAACTGAAGGAGCAAGGACTAAAAGCCCTCAAAATAAAATATGCCGGCGGGGAACCCCTCCTGTGCTTTGACCTCCTCAAGGCAATCCACGAATACGCCCAACGCAAGGCTTGGGAAGAAGATTTAGAGCTAAGGGAAGTGGTCCTGACCAACGGCACCTTGCTTGAGCATGAGACCTTGGCCTTCCTAAGAGGGGAGGGGATTGCGGTCATGCTTTCCATTGATGGCCTCGGCTCTGAGCAAGGGCTCCTTCGGCCCTTGGCCGGTGGTGGGGATTCTCTCCCTCTGGTCCTGCGGGCCATAGAATTAGCCCAAAGCGAAGGCTCCAAGTTTTTCCTCTCGGCCACGGTTACCTCTTTGAACCTTGAAGGCTTGCCTAAACTTGCGGATTTAGCCATGGATTTGGGTTGGCCCTTGAGCTTGAATTTTTACCGCCCCAATGGGGGAGGTGTTGCCCTTCTGCCAAATCCGGGCCAATTGATTGAAGTTTTCCGGGAAATTGGAGAGCTTGTGAAGGAGCGCCTGGGCCAAGGGAAAGGCCCGGCTCCGAACTTGGACCTTATCCATCCGGCCTCTCCTTCGCCTTACCCCTGCCAAGGTGGCATCTCTTTCTTTGCCTTTGGGCCTGGAGGTGCCTTTGCCCCCTGCCCTATGCTTTTAGGTAAGAGTAGCGCTTCTTTCAAACCATCGCCGGTGGATGAGGACCCTCACTGCTGGGCTTGCTCTTGGCGTTACCTCTGTGGAGGTGGCTGCCCGCTGTTGAGGGATCACCACTACTGCCAAGCCTATCGGGAGCTTATACCGCTCTGGCTGGAGCTGAAGGCCCAGGCCCAAAGGGTTATGATAACCCTTGCGAGGAGATTGCCTCGGGCACTTCATGCCTTCGCATGACAGATTGCACCCCCGCCACGAGTGGGACCCAAAACGCTGGCGAGTCCTCAGCCTACGAGGGTGAGCAATGGGGGGTGGAGGGGGCGCAGCCCCCTCCCAGGGGGTGTGGGGGATGTGCCCCCAAAGCTAAAAATAAGGGGCGAGTAGCCCACTCTGGCAACCCCGCCACGAGTGGGGCCCAAAACGCTGGCAAACCCTAAGCCTACGGGGGTGGGCAAATGGGGGGTCCAGGGGGGCGAAGCCCCCATGGCGGGGGGTATGGGGGGTGTCCCCGCACGAAACCAAAAGAAGGGGCGAGTTGCCCACATTAGCAAACCCGCCACAAGTGGGACCCAAAACGCTGGCGAACCTTAAGCCCACGAGGGTGGGCAAATGGTAAACCTACAATTCTGGGCCACACCCAAAGCAAGTTAAAATTTGCACAACTCCATCTTTGGTGTTAAAATTTCAAAAATGAGGGGGGCGGGAAGTGCGAGAATTTCTCCGCAAAGTAGCCCGCACCGCAGGCGAAATCCTTTACGGAATGAGCGTTTACGATATGGTAGTGGAGCTCCGCAAGCAGATCGGAGCAATGGAGAACTTCTTCATCTTCATGATTTTTGGAGACTTGTTAGGAGTTCCCATCCTCCCCACCTACTATTCTCTCCGGCTCTTCCCTTACGTATTGCCCAAACTTGGGACCTGGAAAAGGAGCGTCCTTAGGGAAAGGGACGTTACCGAAATTTTTACCGAAGGTTAAGGAGGTGAGCTATGTCTGAGGGGAAAGGCTTTAGGAGGTTTTTGGACTCAGCCCTTGAGTTCCTCTACGGGATGGCTGGACACGACATGACCAGGTTTGCCCTCAAGACCAGAGGGAGCATGGAGCACCTCTTCATCCTCATCACCATGGGCGACATGCTTGGTGTTCCGATTCTGCCTCCGTACTATTCCTTGCGCATCCTACCCTACGTTGTCCCCCAAATTGCTACTTGGAAACGCAGGATGCTGAGGGAGCGCGACCTCACTGATGCCCTGGCTTAAAAATCTTCCTCGGAGGTGAAAAATGAGCTTGGCCAAAGTCTTTGAGGAGCACCCCGAACGCCGATACATTGAGTTTGGAGGGAAAGGGGGGCTGGGCAAAACTACCCTTTCCGCCGCTACTGCTTACTGGTTGGCTAAAAAGGGCTACAAAGTCTTAGTCTTCTCGGTTGACCCGCAGGCAAGCCTTTCGGATATATTCCAAAGGGATATTTTCGGCAAAGGGGCAGTTGAGATTATCCCCGGCCTCTTTGCCCAGGAAATTGACGCCGATAAGCGCATAAAGGAGTATCAGGACGAAATCCGGCGCAAAATCCTGGATATGTATGGCCTGGACAAGGTCCCAGACGAAGTAGAGCGGTATATCCAGGCTGCTGCCGCCGAACCCGCTATGGAAGAGAGCGCAATCTTTGACCAGGTCGTGGACATCGTGGTCAAGGGCGACTACGATTACTACATTTACGACCTGGTTCCCCTGGGCCACGCCCTCTATTACCTTAGCATGGCTACAGTCTACGACCAATGGATTGACAAGATAACGAAACTTAGGCAGGAGATGGAGGAGTATTCCAAAGTTGCCTCCATCATGCAGCGCAAGAAGGAGTTTGAAGAGGACAAAATCCTCCGCGAGCTTCAAGAAATCCGCTACCGGATAAACACTTCCTCCAGCATCTTGACCGACCGGGAGAAGACTGCCTTCTTCTTCGTGATTATCCCTGAGGAGATGGCTATCCTGGATACCGAGAAGGCAGCTAAGCTCTTCGCCAAATACAAAGTCCCAATCTCCGGCTACGTGGTCAACCGAGTCCTCCCACCGGAACTGGAGAGCCAGAACATCCCCGAATACCTTCGCTACCGTTTGGAGATGCAGAAGAAGCACTTGGCTACCATAAAGGAGAAGTTCGGCGACCAAGTGTTGGCCTACGTACCGGAATTTGAGCGGGACATAACCGGCTTGGACATGATTCACCGAGTAGCCGAAGTCCTTTTCGGCAAGATTGATTGAGGGGAGGGGGTAAGCCATGCTGAAGATAGAGAAAAACATGGTTCAGTTCATGAGGGAGCATCCTAACCTTAAGTATGTTTTCTTCGGAGGGAAAGGAGGCGTAGGGAAAACCGTTCTGGCTGGGGCTGCCGCTTTGTGGTTTGCTGAGCAGGGCAAGCGCACCCTTCTGGCTTCCACCAATCCTGTCCATAGCTTAACAAGCCTCTTGTGCCAAGACGTATTCGGGAAGCCAACCCCTGTGCAAGGTGTCCATAACCTTATAGCCTACGAAATTGACACCAAGGACACGATTGAGCGCTCCAAGCGGGAAATCCGGGAGAAGATTGAGTGGTTCCTCAAGTATGCTGATATAAAGACCAGGGCCGACGAGTTCGTGGAATCGGCCACTATGAACCCGGCCTTTGAAGAATCGGCCATGTTTGAGAACATGGTTGACCTTATGTTCAAGGATGAATACGAAGTCTACGTATTTGACACAGCCCCCACGGCTAACGCTCGTCGGCTCTTGGGGATGTCAAGCGTGTATTCACTCTGGGTAGACAAGATGGTGGAGAGCCGGAAGGAAGCCCAATCCCTGCGCAAGCTCCTATCCTTCACCAAGAAAGAAGAAAAAGACCCGCTCATGGAATACCTCTTGAACTTCAGGGAGAGGATAAACAAGGCCAAGGCTCTCCTTACCGACCCGGAGAAGACGGCGTTCTTCTTCGTCACCCTTCCTGAGGCTCTCCCCATAGCCGTTATCCGCCGGTTCATCAACTGGTTCCAAGACTTCGGGATTCCGATCGGTGGCGTGATAGTCAACATGATGATTGACAAAAAGGCGGTAGGGGAGAATCCTCCGGAATTTGTTCTGAACCGGATAGCGGCACAAGAAAACTACTTAAAGCTTATTGAGGAGCTATTCAACGGTCTGGTGAGGGCCATAATACCGCTCTACGAGACCGAAGTTTGCGGTGTAGAGAAGCTAAGGAGGACAGCCCAGGCCCTCTTTGGGGAATAAGGCGGGGCAAATTCCACCCCGACCGAAATTGCGAGGGGCGCTTCCAGCGCCCCTTTTCCGTTAACATTAACCTCTCCGACCTAACCCCCTTGACCCCCTTCCCTGCGAGGGAAGGGGGAAACTTTGGCGGGGCTCTCCTTTCTCCGCCTCGGAGCGGGACAAAACCTTGGCGAGCTCTAAGCCAGCGGGGGTGGGCAAACAGGGGTCCAGGGGGGCGAAGCCCCCTGGCAGGGGGTCTGGAGGATGTGCCCCCACAAAACTTTAAAAAGGGACAAGCAGCCACCTTAGCAACCCCGCCACGAGTGGGGCCCAAAACGCCGGCAAACCTTAAGCCCACGAGGGTGGGCAAAACGGGGGTCCAGGGGGCGAAGC
>JAPWUT010000061.1 GCA_028275425.1 Anaerolineae bacterium
CCCCCTGGACCCCCCGTCTGCCCACCCTCGCTGGCTCAGGGTTCGCCAGCACTTTAGGTCCCACTCGTGGGCGGGTGACAAAAGTTGGCTGCTCTCCCCTTCTTTGAAAATTTTGGGGGCACATCCCCCAAACCCCCTGCCAGGGGGCCGCAGGCCCCCTGGACCCCCCTTTTCTCACCCTCATGGGCTAAGGGTTTGCCAGGGTGTTGGGGGGTAACCTCTCCCCCGGCCCCGCCAAATTTTCCCCCTTCCCTCGCGGGGAAGGGGGTCAGGGGGTTAGGTCGGGGGATGCACACCCTACGCAGCTGCTTTAATCACGGGCAGTTGGCAGATGATGACCGGTGTAGTATAATTTAGGCAAAACGCTGAGGTGTGGTAAATGAAGGTCCCACTAATGAAGGAAATCTTCGGGGCTAATGACCAGGTGGCTTTGGAGAATAAGGCTTTGCTTGATTCAAATAAGGTCTTTTCCGTAAACATCATGGCCTCGCCCGGAGCCGGAAAAACAAGCTTTATCCTGGCAACGGTGGAACGCCTCCCTAAAAGTTTGAAGGTCGGGGTCGTTGAAGGGGATGTCGCTTCCAGCTTGGATGCCCAGACTATCGCCGCCCGGGGGTTACCCGTAGTCCAGATAAATACCGGTGGAGGTTGCCACCTGGATGCCCCCATGGTCCAATCGGCATTGAACCGCCTGCCTCTGGGAGAGATAAACTTGCTTTTTGTGGAAAACGTGGGGAACCTCGTCTGCCCCGCCTATTTCTCCCTCGGAACTCACCTCAACGTCACAATTGCCAGCATCCCCGAAGGCCACGATAAGCCCTACAAATACCCAGACATTTTCGCCATCGCCGATGCCATAGTCCTGAACAAGATTGACCTCTTGCCCCTGGTAGACTTTGACTTGGAGTATTTCCGGCGAGGAGTTTCCATGGTGAACCCCGAAGTCCCGCTCTTCCCAATTTCTTGCAAAACGGGGGAAGGGCTTGAGGAGTGGGTGAGGTGGCTTTTACTGAAGGTAAAGGACGCCTTCTCATAGAAATCAAGGGTGCCGTACAGGGGGTAGGATTCCGACCCTTCGTCTACAGGCTCGCTACCAGCCTCGGCCTATCCGGCTGGGTCGTAAACGATACCAGGGGGGTGCTGATTGAGGTAGAAGGGGAAAAGGCTTCCCTTGAGGAGTTCTTGAGGAGGTTGCCTGCCGAAAAGCCCCCAAGAGCGATAATCAACACCCTCAAATTTACTTGGCTTGAGCCCATAGGCTATACAAGCTTTGAAATCCGCCACAGCTTGGAAGAAGGCGAGAAGACCGTCCTGGTCTTGCCCGATATCGCTACTTGCCCCGATTGCCTGGCCGAAGTTTTCAACCCTGCCGACCGGCGTTACCGCTATCCTTTCACCAATTGCACCAATTGCGGCCCCCGCTTCAGCATAATCCTATCCTTGCCTTACGACCGGCCCAATACTTCCATGCGCATTTTCACCATGTGCCCGGATTGTGAAGAGGAGTACCATAATCCTTCCGACCGGCGCTTCCATGCTCAGCCCAATGCTTGCCCGGTTTGCGGACCTCATTTGGAGCTTTGGAATCCCAAAGGGGAGGTTTTGGCCACCGGGGATGAGGCTTTGCGTTCGGCAGCAGCTGCCTTAAGGGAGGGGAAAATACTGGCTGTGAAAGGGCTCGGAGGCTTCCACCTAATGGTTGATGCCCGCAATTCCGATGCTATCCGGCGCCTTCGGGAGAGGAAGCCTCGCCGGGATAAACCTTTCGCTCTGATGGTTCGGGATTTGGAGCAGGCTCGCCTCCTCTGCGAGCTAACCCCTGAGGCCGAGCTTTTCCTCGCTTCACCTGAGGCCCCGATTGTCCTTTTGCCTCGCAAGCCGGGTGCACCGGTAGCCGAAGAAGTAGCTCCAGGAAACCCTTACTTGGGAATAATGCTCCCCTATACGCCACTGCACCACCTTCTCTTGAGGGAGATAGACTTCCCGGTAGTAGCTACGAGCGGTAATTTGACCGATGAGCCTATCTGCACCGATGAGAGGGAAGCCCTCAAGCGGCTGGGGCACATCGCTGAGCTTTTCTTAGTCCACAACCGGCCCATAGTGCGCCACGTTGATGACAGTGTGGCTTGGATAGTGCGGGGGAAGCCTCGCCTATTGCGGAGGGCAAGGGGCTTTGCTCCCCTGCCAGTCCTCCTCTCCAGACCAATCCCCTCCATCTTAGCGGTGGGGGCGCACCTCAAGAACACAATCGCCCTTAGCGTCGGCAACCAAGTCTTCATAAGCCAGCACATCGGGGATTTGGAGACCCAGGAGGCATTCCAAGCCTTTGAAAGGGTAATAGCCGATTTTCTCCGCCTCTATGAGGCAACCCCTGTTGCCATAGCCCATGACCTCCACCCCGATTATCTTTCAACCCTTTGGGCCCGCAATCACTCCGAAGTGCCTCTCATCCCGGTCCAGCACCACCACGCCCACTTGGCCTCCTGCCTTGCGGAGAACCAAGTGGACGGAGAAGCCTTAGGGGTTACGTGGGATGGCACCGGCTATGGGGTTGATGGGACGATATGGGGAGGGGAATTTCTCCTGGGGGATGCTTCGGGGTTCAAGCGCGTAGCGCACTTGCGTCCATTCCGCCTTCCGGGTGGGGAGGCAGCAGTAAAGGAACCCCGCCGCACGGCTTTCGCTTTGCTTTGGGAACTATATGGCCAAGAGGCCACCGCTATGGATGATTTGCCCCCAATTGCTTCAATCCCCGCTTCCGAACGTAAAATCTTGGCCAAGATGCTGGAAAGGGGCCTCAATTCCCCTGTAACCACCAGTGTCGGCCGCCTCTTTGACGCTGTATCGGCTTTGGCGGGGATATGCCAGAAAGTGAGCTTTGAGGGACAGGCCGCTATGGCCCTGGAGTTCGCTTTTGACCCCTCCTGCACGGATTCTTACCCGGTAGTTTTTGAGGAGAGAGATGGAGTCTTGGTTCTGGACTGGAGGCCAATCGTAGAAGGGGTAGTGGAAGATTGGAGGCGAGGGAGGGACCGAGGCATAATTTCGGCCCGCTTCCACAACGCTTTGGTGGAAAGCATAATCCAGGTAGCCTTAAGGGTGGGAAACGAAAAGGTTGCCCTTACCGGCGGTTGCTTCCAGAACCGAATCCTGACGGAAAAAACCGCCATGCGCCTGGAGCAAGAAGGCTTCCAGGTCCTCCTCCACTCCCAAGTGCCGCCGAACGATGGTGGCATAAGCCTGGGGCAAGTAGTAGTGGCCGCTTGCAGGTTAAAATAAAGCCCCCCGGCAGCCCTGCATTTGAGCTACCGGGAGGCCTCTCAGTAGGCAATCAGGCCTTTATTTGCGGCGAATTTTGAGGTTTTTCCCCCAGGATTTCATGGTGTAAAGGGGCAGCAGAAGCGTTCCGCCAATGTTTGCGGCTGCCCTCTGTACCCTCTTCAGCATGGACAAAGCTTTGGCCGGCTCTACTACGAAGAAGGGGATAGCCTCTGCCACACCCCACTTTACAGCGCAAGCACCCCAGGTAAGGCCAGCTCCGAAGCTCACCATGATTATGTTATCCCCATCCTTAATCCGGCCTTCCTCTATAGCTTCGCACAAGGCTACGGGGATTGAGGCCGCCGAGGTGTTCCCGTATCGGTCAAGGTTTATGTAGAACTTCTCCATAGGGATGCCAAGCTCTTTCGCTGCCGCTTGGATTATCCGGATGTTAGCCTGGTGAGGGATTATGAGGCTGACTTCATCGGGGAGGAGGCCTGAGGAAGCCATTATTTCCCTAACCGACTGCACCATAACCCTCACGGCGAACTTGAAGACCCTCGGCCCATCCATCCTTATGTAGTTAAGCTTGCGGTCCAGCACTTCTTGGGAGAATGGGTATTTGCTCCCGCCTCCGTAGGCGATGAGGGCATCGGCCTGGGAACCATCGGAGCCCAGGAGGAAGGAGATTACTCCGGTTGGGTAATCGCTGGGCTGGAGGACTACTGCTCCAGCAGCATCGCCAAAGAGCACGCAAGTATTGCGGTCGGTCCAATCAATGAATTTGGAGATGATTTCAGTTCCGATGACCAAAATGTTCCTGTAAGCTCCGGTGGCGATGAACTGAGTGGCGACGGCCAAGGCGTATAGGAAGCCAGTGCAACCGGCTCTCAAGTCAAAAGCGGGGACGTATTTTGCCCCCAGCATATCCTGGACAAGGCTGGCGGCCGCAGGCAGGTGGTAATCGGGGGAAGAAGTGGCTAAGATTATGAGGTCAAGGTCCTGGGGGGAGATGCCTGCCCGGCTTAAAGCCTGCTTAGCTGCCTCCACCGACATCGTGGATGCGGTCTCTTCCGGGGCAGCGATGCGCCTCTCCCTGATTCCGGTCCTTTCCAGAATCCATTCGTTTGATGTTTCCACCATCTTCTCCAGGTCAAAGTTTGTGAGCACTTTGGCCGGAGCGTATTTGCCCCACCCAGTTATCCTGGCGTACTTCATACCCACCACCTCCTTTTTAAGGGTAAAACCCCATTCCTTAGCCGAGGTTTCACCGCCGCATCCCCAAGAGGATGGAGAGGAAGAGCCAGATTCCGAGGAAAGCGGAGAGCACGAATACGAAGGCTAATAGCCACATCCCCCACCTTGCCTGGCTTATGACCGGCCAAGCGGCAATCATAACGGCCGAGGAGATGATGAAGGCGGCCAGGAGGATGCTCAAGGCCAGGCGGTTAGTGCCCTCCCGGAAGCGGCGCCCGAGCTCCCCTGCCTCTTTAATGCCAACGCTTAGCCTCAAATCCCCCCTTTCCGCTTGCTCTATGAGGGCTGGGAGGCGGCGTGGAATGGCTTCAAAGAAATCGGTCCAGAAGACGAATTCCCGCAAGAACCTTTCCCCAAAGGTTGCCGGTGAAAACATCTGGATTATGAACCGCCGGATGTAAGGCTTGCTCACGGCGAAGATGTCAAAATCGGGGTCAAGCTTAAGCCCAACCCCTTCCATCATCCCCAAAGTTTTGCCCAGAAGCCAGAACCGGGAAGGGAGGCGCAGGTTGTAGCGGTAGGTCAAGGGCGTGACATCTTCCATAAGCTCGGTGGCTCGGAGGTACTTTAGGGGCACGCCAAAGTATTTCCCCAAAAGCCTGGAAATATCGCGAGCCAAGGCCGTTCTATCTATCCCCGGCCTTGCTGCCCCCATGTTTATGAGCTGTTCCACAACCCCTTCCGCATCCATCCTCACGGCAAAAATGTAGAGGCGGATAAGGTCCTCCTTATCCTGGCGGCTCAAGTATCCCACCATACCGAAGTCCATCGCCCCTATGACCCCACCTTCCATCACGAAAAAGTTTCCCGGATGGGGATCGGCGTGGAAGAATCCGTCCACCAGCACCTCTTTGATTATTATCCGTGCCGCATTTAGAGCGATGGTATGGCGGTCAATCCCGGCAGCATCAATGGCTTCAACGTCGTCAATCTTTATCCCCTCAAGCCTTTCCATAACCAAGACCTTGGGGGTGGTGTAATCCCAGTAGATTTTGGGGATGTAGAGGAAGGGCTCATCGCGGAAATTCTCGCGGAAGCGCTCGGCGTTCAGGCCTTCCCGGATGTAGTTAAGCTCGTTCCTGAGGGTGAAGGAGAATTCGTCCACGATTTCCACAGGGTCGTAAAATTCCCTCAAGGGGGTCTGGCGGGCGATGTAGGCCAGCTCGCTTAGGATTTCCAAGTCTTTCTCAATTATAGCCTCAATCCCAGGCCGCTGGACTTTAACCACGACTTTTTCCCCGGAAGGGAGCGTTGCTTTATGGACTTGCGCTAAGGAAGCGGCGGCAATGGGTTCGGGGTCAAAGGAGGCGAAAACCTTGCTTATGGAGGTCCCAAGCTCCTCCTCCACAAGGGCCTGAACCCTTTCCCAAGGGGATGGAGGGACTGTATCTTGAAGCTTGGCTAACTCCCTTATGTAGGCCGGCGGCAGAAGGTCGGGGCGGGTACTCAAGATTTGGCCGAACTTGATGAAAGTTGGGCCCAGCTCCTCTAAGGCCATCCTGAGCCTCTGGGGGGCACCGAGCCTGGCCACTTCTTCGGTGTGGAAGCGCTTGGGGAAAGGGAGGACTCTACCTGCTCCTACTCGCTCAAAAAGCTCATCCACTCCGTATTTTACCAAGATGCCAACAATTTCCCGGTATCGGCCGAGGTGGGCATAAGTTCGGAAGAAGGGGAACAAATTCACCTCCCTCTGAGGAGGCGAGGCCTTAGGAGTTTCCGCAAGGCGGGGATTTTTTCCTTGGTCTCCTTATACCCGGCTTCTATAATCTCCGGAGCTTTGTGGAAGCCCCAGAGGAGGGAGACATCGCCGTTTACCGGAGGGCAGAGCAAGAGGTCGGGAGAAGCCTCTTCAAGTTTGCTCTCCCGAATCTTCTTAGCCATGACTTCCACCGTCCTCCAGAGGACGGAGAAGACGGGAGGGGTTCTGTTGGATATTATCGGGGACTTTTCCTCTTCTACCCCCACATCCACGGCTACAACCACATCGGCTCCCATGCGTCGGACCACATCGGCCGGGAGGTGGTTGAGGATTCCTCCGTCTACCAGGACTTTATCCCCCAGGGTATACGGGGCAAAGAGGCCGGGGACAGAGACCGTAGCCCTTATCGCATCCACAATCCTACCTTCCCTTATGACCACCTCCTCCCCGCTGACCAGGTCCACGGCCACTAAGGCCAAGGGGATGCGTGTATCGTTGAAGGTAGCATTGCCGAACTTTTCCTCAAAGTAATCCATGAACTTTTTCCCCTCAAACAGGCCCTTCCAGGGGAGGGAAAAGTCCACCAAAAGGCTGGCCATGGAGGTAAATTTCCCCATTCTAAGAGCTTCAGCCTCTATCTGGGCGGGCGTGTAGCCCAAAGCATAGGCTGCGGCGATGAAGCCGCCCATGCTTGTTCCGGCAATGAAGTCAATTTTTATGCCTTCTTCTTCAAGGGCTTTAAGCACTCCTATGTGAGCCAGCCCTCTTGCTCCGCCTCCGCTCAGAGCTAACCCCAAAGTTGGCTTTAACTTAAACCTCATACCGGCATTGCCCTATCGTCAAATTCTACCCCCATAACCCCAGGGGTTTCTTTGGCCACTTGGCAGAGGATTTCCTTGGCTTCCCGGGGGACTTTCCCCTTAAGCCTGACTTGCCCCCTTATCACCTGAACCCTTACCGAGCTGGCCCAAGCTTTGGTCTGGGGGTTGGAAGCGATCCTCTTGGCTACTTCTTCCTCAAGCTGGCAATCTACCAAGAGGTTGTTAACCACCTCTTTGACTCCGGGGATGCTCCAGGCAATCCTTGAGGCCATCTCCTTCATGACCGAGGAGCGGACTACTCCTTTTAGCTCAACTCGGCCGTCCTTAACCTCCACAGAAATTGGGCAATGGCTTTCCCTAAGAGGAGCGTAAGAGAAGAGAGCCTCCTCTACTAAGAGCCGGATTTCATCGTTCATGGCTCCCCTCCGAAGGAGTTTTTGGCTTTATTTTGGACTCTCAGCCTTCTTGAGCTTCTTGCTCAGCTCCTCTATATCGGCTTTAGTAGCCAAGCCCAGTTCGGAGAAGGCCTTCTGGAGTTCTTCCCGGACTACTTTGCGGATTTCTTCCCGCTGCTTTTCTCCTTTGGAGATTAGCTCTTTGCGGTACTCCTCGCCTTTTTTGGCCACCTCGTCCAGCTTCTCCCGGGCCAAGGCTACAAGCCCAAGGCCTATGAGTAAGCTTTTCTCTACGGCCTCCCTAAACTCCTTCATCTCTCACCTCCTGAGATAAAATTTGCAAGAATTCCTTGGCAAAATCAGCCAAGGCTTGGTAAGCCTCATCCTTAAGGCCGGCCATGGATTTATGTATCACCTCAGGCGATACACCGGCGGCCAAGGCCACCCCCACCACAAAGCCGGCGATGGCTCCTGGTGAGGGCATCGCCCTCAGGAGCGATTGGATTTCCGCTACCTGCCCCTTTTTTACTGCCCGGAGCAAAGCCGAAATAGCGATAGCGGTGAGGCCGGCCATTAAGAGCAAGGGGGAAGGATTTTCGGGGAGTTCCCGGAGAAATTCCTCCTTCAGCTCTTCGGGACCGGAATCCTTGGCTTTCTCCACGAGCCTGGACAGGAAAGAGTGCACTTCTTCCCACTCCTTCCCCAAGCTTTTCAAGTCCAAGGTTTGAGTAGAAGGGAAGAACCTTACCGCATAGCGGCCGGGCCCTTTCCTGGGATGATATTCCCTGCGGACAAGGCCGAGCTTCTCCAGGGCACAAAGCATTTCGTAAGCTGTCACCTTAGCTATTCCCAGCTTTTTAGCCACGAAGGAATAGTGGAGGGAACCCTGGCCCTCCTGGTATAGCTCCAAGAATTTTCCCAAGAAATCCTTCTGCCTTGGGGTAAGCTTCAAAGGCATAGTTTTCCTCCGAAAGAACCGAAAATATTATACCGTGCAAATTCGCCCTTGTCAAATCGGCCAAGTATGGGGGTGGGCAAAAGGGTCACAAAGGGGCAAAGCCCCCATGGCGGGGGCTGTGGGGGTGTCCCCCCACGAAACCATGGGACCCAGGACGCTGGCGAACCATCAGCCAGCGAGGGTGGGCAATCGGGGGTGGAGGGGGCGCAGCCCCCTCCCAGGGGGCTTGGGGGATGTGCCCCCAAAATTT
>JAPWUT010000062.1 GCA_028275425.1 Anaerolineae bacterium
TCAGGCCCTTCGGGGTGGAAGAGCTGGATGAGAGGGTAATAGAGATAAAGCGCACGGCTAAGATGATGAAAGGAGGCCGGCGCTTCCACTTCAGGGCTTTGGTAGTGGTCGGCGACAACAAAGGCCGCGTGGGCATAGGGATGGGGAAAGCCACCGAAGTCCCGGAGGCTATCCGGAAGGCTCTGGAGAAGGCCAGGCGCAGCATGGTTAAAGTCAACATCTTAGGCCCTACCATACCCCATCCGGTCATGGCCAAGTTTGCCTCCAGCAAAGTCCTTCTGCGGCCTGCTTCTCCGGGCACTGGAGTAATCGCTGGGGGCCCCGTCCGAGCGGTCTTGGAGGCAGCAGGGGTTAAAGACGTCCTAAGCAAAGCCTTCGGCAGCACTCAACCCATAAACCTGGTCAAAGCCACTCTTGCTGCCCTGATGCAGCTTAAGGACCCTGCCGAAGAGGCCAGAAAGAGGGGGAAACCTCTGGAGGAAGTTTTGCCTTTCTGGATGAGGAGGGCGGAAGATGAAAGGCGGCAACGGTAAAATCCGAATAACCTTAGTCAAAAGCCCCATAGGTTACTCTCGCGAGCAGAAGGAGACCCTTAAGGCTCTGGGGCTCAAGAGGCTCTGGCAGACGGTGGAAAAGGAGAGCACGCCGGCTATACTGGGCATGGTTAAGAAAGTTTCCCATTTGGTAAAGGTGGAGGAGGTGCCATGAAGCTTCACGATTTGCGACCCCCTGAGGGCGCTAAGCATAAGCGTAAGAGGGTAGGCCGAGGCAACGGCTCTGGCCATGGGACTTATTGCGGAAGAGGGATAAAGGGGCAGAATGCTCGTTCGGGGGGAAGAATGCCACCATACTTTGAAGGTGGCCAGCTTCCCTTGGTCCGGAGGCTCCCCCACAAGCGCGGTTTCACTAACATCTTCAAAGTCTACTACACCCCTGTCAATTTGGAAAAGCTCGCCAAGTTCCCGGCCGGCGCCGAAGTTACTCCTGCGGTTCTTGCTGAGGCTGGAATCATAAAGTCAGAAAATGAGCCTGTCGTTATCCTGGCCAAGGGCGATATAGACCGGCCTCTGGTGGTGAAAGCTCACCGTTTCTCCCAGAAGGCTAAGGAGAAGATTCTGGCCGCAGGCGGCACTGTTGAAGTGCTCCCCTTGAAAGGGAGGTAGGTATGCTTCAGGCTGTCAGGAACGCTTTCCGTTTCCCGGACTTGCGGAGAAGGATTCTCTTCACCTTTGGGATAATAGCACTCTACAGGCTCATAGCTCACATACCGGTGCCAGGGGTAGACGCCGTAGCGATAAAGAAGCTCTTTGAGGCGAGCCAGCTTCTGGGCTTCTTGGACATGTTCTCCGGTGGGGCCATGTCCAGCTTCTCAATCATTGCCATGGGCGTTTACCCTTACATAACTGCTTCCATCGTTATGCAGCTCCTAATTCCCCTCATCCCCCAATTGGAGAGGCTATTGAAGGAGGAGGGGGAAGAGGGAAGGCGTAAGATTGAAGTTTACACCCACTGGCTCACGGTTCCTTTGGCCGCCCTTGAGGCCTTGGGGCAGGGAACCCTCTTGGCCAGAGAAGGGGTCTTGGCTAACTTCGGCTTTTCCGCTGCGACCATCTTGCCTACTATAGCGACCATTTCCACCCTGACGGCCGGGACAATTTTTGCCATGTGGCTTGGAGAGCTAATAGATGAGAAGGGGATAGGGAACGGGATTTCGCTCATCATCTTCAGCGGCATAGTGGCCCAGGTTCCTCCGAGGGTTGGAAGGATACTCATGAGCAAGCCTACGGACCTTATCATCTTCTTGATTATTACGGCCATAACAATTGCGGCCATCGTCTACATCCAGGAAGCCCAGAGGAGGATACCGGTTCAATACGGCCGACGGGTGAGGGCCATAAGGGGTAACAGGGTTCTGGTAGTAGGCGGGCAAGGAACCCACATCCCGTTGCGGGTCAATTCGGCGGGGATGATACCGCTAATCTTTGCCCAGAGCTTCTTGCTCCTTCCGGCTACCATCTCCAGCTACTTAGTCTATGCTCCCAACAAGGTTCTGGCCACCATAGCTGCCAGCATGACCAAGGCGTTTGACCCAAGGAGCAACTTTTACTGGATTGCTTACTTCTTCCTGGTGGTGGCTTTCACCTATTTCTACACCGACATCATCTTCAAGGAGCAGAACTTGGCCGAGTTCCTCCAGAAGCAAGGAGGCTTCATCCCGGGGATTCGGCCGGGCAAAACTACTGAGGAGTACCTTAACAAGGTCATCCAGCGCATTACTTTCGCTGGTGCTCTATTCCTGGGCCTGGTAGCCATCCTGCCTTGGATAGTCAGGGATATAACCGAAACTCAAATCATGCTTCTCACCAGCGCCGGTCTCCTGATAGTGGTAGGTGTAGTCATAGACACCATGAGGCAGCTTGAGGCCCAGCTAATCATGCGCCATTATGAAGGCTTCCTGCGCAGGTGATTGAGCATGGGGGAGAGGCCTCTTTACATCGTCCTTATAGGAGCACCTGGAGCGGGGAAAGGAACCCAGGCTGCCTTGTTGGAGGAAGAGCTTGGCATCCCTCACATCTCTTCAGGGGATATGCTGAGGGAAGCTGTGGCTAAGGGGACGGAGCTGGGCCGCCTGGCCAAAAGCTACATGGATAAGGGCGAGCTTGTCCCGGACGAGGTCATGATTAAGCTAATCCTGGAGCGGCTTTCCATGGCCGATTGTCAGAAGGGTGCTCTTCTTGATGGCTTCCCTCGCACCCCGGAGCAGGCAAAGGCTTTGGATGAAGCTTTGGCCAAAGAAGGCAAAACCATAGCTTTGGTCCCTTACCTAAAGGTTTCCCTGGACAAGCTCTTGGAGAGGCTTTCCGGAAGGTGGATATGCCGGAACTGCCAGGCCGTTTACCACATGGTCTACAACCCACCTAAGGATGATAAAAGATGCGATATCTGTGGTGGTGAACTTTACCAGCGCGAAGATGACCGGCCCGAAACGGCGCGGCGCCGTCTGGAAGTTTACTTTGCCCAGACGGCCCCTCTCATAGAGTATTACCGCAAAGCCGGCCTCCTGCGAGAAGTAGATGGGGAAAGGGCAATAGAGGAAATCCACCAAGAACTCAGAAGCCTTATAGAGAAAGCCAGAGAGTCAAAGCAAAATGATTGTCCTTAAATCGCCAAGGGAGATTGAGTTAATGCGGGAGGCCGGGAGAATAGTAGCTTTGACCTTAGCCGTCCTGGCTGAGAAAGCCAAGGAGGGGGTGTCAACAGCTCAGTTAGAGGAATGGGCCGAGGAAGTCATCCGCAAAAATAAGGCCATCCCCTCCTTCAAAGGTTACCGAGGCTACCCGGCTTCCATATGCGTATCAGTAAACGAAGAGGTTGTGCACGGAATTCCAAGCCCGAAGCGCATACTTAAGGAGGGCGATGTAGTAAGCATAGACGTAGGGGCAATCTACAGAGGCTACCACGGCGATGCGGCCATAACCATTGGGATTGGTAGGATAACGGAGGAAGCTGAGAAGCTAATAGAGGTGACTAAAGGGGCTTTGGAGGCAGCGATATCTGTAGCTAAGGCCGGAAATCGGTTAGGAGATATTTCCTGGGCCATCCAGAGCTATGCTGAAAAGCACGGTTTCAACGTGGTTAGGGAATACACCGGCCATGGCATAGGCCGTTATATGCACGAAGAACCCCAGGTTCCGAACGTAGGCACACCTGGGAAAGGGGTCCTTTTAAAACCGGGCATGACTTTGGCCTTAGAGCCGATGGTAGTAGCCGGCTCTTGGGAAGTAGAGGTTCTTCCCGATGGCTGGACTGTGGTTACTAAGGATAAATCTTTAGCGGCTCACTTTGAACACACCATCGCCATAACCGATGGCGATGCCGAAATCCTTACCAAGCTTTAAAGGGGGTGTTGAAGATGAAAGTGCGTCCTTCGGTCAAGCGTCGTTGCGCCAAATGCAAGATAATAAGGCGCCGTGGGGTTGTGAGAGTGATTTGCGAGAACCCCAAGCACAAGCAAAGGCAAGGCAAATAGGAGGTAGGGAATGGCTCGTATAGCTGGGGTTGATTTGCCAAAAGATAAGCGGGTTGAGGTGGCCCTGACCTACATCTACGGTATAGGTCTTCCCACCAGCCAGAGAATCCTTTTGGAAACTGGTGTAAACCCCAACACCCGCGTTAAGGACCTTACGGAGGAGGAAATAAGCCGCATTCGTGAATACATTGAGAAGAACCTCAAGGTGGAAGGGGACCTCCGCCGTGAGGTGGCGATGAACATAAAGCGCCTCATAGACATAGGTTGCTACAGGGGGATACGCCACAAGCGCAATCTCCCGGTGCGGGGGCAGCGCACCAGGACTAACGCTCGGACCAAGAGGGGGCCACGCAAGACAGTAGCCGGCCGCGGACGCAAGCGCGGCGCCAAGAAGAAGTAGTGGCGAAGCTTTGCTTCGCCCCAACCGGCGAGGGATTTGCTTCGTGCCCTCGCAATGACAGGCTCAATGTCGTTGCGAGCGAAAGGAAATTGTTTTGGGCATTTCGTGATTAAAGATTAAGCGTAAGGAGGGATTATGGCACAGAAAAAGGCAAAGCGAGCCAAAAAGAAGGAAAAGAAGATACCGCCTGTGGCTCAAGCCCATGTCCAGGCCACTTTCAACAACACCATCATAACTATAACCGACCACCAAGGGAATACAATCCTTTGGGGCAGCCCTGGAACACTGGGCTTCAGGGGCTCCAAGAAGAGCACACCTTACGCGGCTCAAATGGCCGCCCAAAAAGTGGCCGAGCAGGCCAAACAGTTGGGCATAAAAGAGCTTGACGTTCTCATCAAAGGGCCGGGGCCAGGTCGGGAAGCAGCCATAAGGGCTTTCCAGACCGTCGGCCTTAAAATCCGGTCCATAGCCGATGTTACCCCTATCCCCCATAACGGATGCAGACCACCTAAGCGGAGGAGGGTGTAATGGCACGGTATACAGGTCCGGTTTGTAGGATATGCCGAAGGGAAGGGATAAAGCTTTTCCTTAAAGGTGAGCGTTGTTACACTTCCAAGTGCGCCATGGAAAGGCGCCCATACCCACCCGGAATGCATGGCCCTGAAAAACGCAGGACCAAGCTTTCCGACTATGGGCTTAGGTTGAGGGAAAAGCAAAGGCTCCGCCGCATCTACGGGGTTATGGAGCGCCAGTTCCGCCGTTATTTTGAGATGGCCTCCAAGGCTAAAGGGATGACAGGGCCAACCCTCATCACCATACTGGAGCGGCGTTTGGACAACGTCGTTTATAGGCTCGGCTTTGCCTCTTCTCGGGCTCAGGCTCGCCAATTGGTAAGCCACGGCCACTTTACCGTGAACGGCCGCAGGGTTGATATACCCTCTTACCTTGTGAAGCCAGGAGACATAATCTCCGTAAAGGAAGAAAGCCGGGATAAGCCTTACTTCAAAGCTTTGGCCGAAAGCCTGGCCCAGACAAACGTCCCTCCGTGGCTGAGCCTGGACCCATTGACCATGACCGGTAAGGTGCTGGAGATACCAAGGCGAGAAGACATAACCGACGTGCCTGTCAGGGAGCAGCTGGTAGTGGAATTCTATTCTCGGTAGTGAAGAGGGGAGGGCAAATTGGAGAAGATTTTACCCAAAGTTGAGTGCTTAGTTGAAGCCAGAAATTACGCCAAATTTTCCATAGGCTATCTGGAAAGGGGCTTTGGAACGACCATAGGCAATGCCCTTAGGAGGGTGCTACTTTCCTCCATCCCGGGGGCTGCGGTCACTTCCATAAGGGTAAGCGGGATTTACCACGAATTTGCTCCACTCCCTCACTGCAAGGAGACAATGCTGGAGCTAATCCTGAACGTGAAGAAAATAAGGCTGAAGCTTCACGGTGAGGACTCGGCTAAGCTTAGGATGTTGGTAACCAGGGCCGGCGAGTTCACTGCCGGGGACCTTGAATGTCCTCCCTACGTGGAAATCGTCAACCCCGAACAATACCTCCTGACCGCTGATTCCGATGAGGTTGACTTGGAGATTGAGATGACAGTCCAAAGGGGCAAGGGCTACTCCCCGGCGGAGGAACGCAAGAGGCTTCCGGTAGGGGAAATAGCCGTTGACGCCATCTTTAACCCCGTAAGGAGGGTAAGCTTTGAAGTCCAGAGTGCCCAAGCCGGGCACTTGAGCAAACTGGAACGTTTAATCATGGAGATATGGACCGATGGCACTATAAGCCCTGAGGAGGCCCTGAAGACTGCCGCCGGAATCCTGGTCCAGCACTTTGCTTTCCTGACCGAAGCCGAGGCTATACCTAAGGCGAGGGTTGAGGAGAAGGTAAAGGCAGAAGAAATTGAAGCCTTGCAGCTTTACAAGATAGGGATTGATGAAATCGGCCTCAGCACCCGGGTATACAACGCCCTCCGACGGGCAGGAATCTTTACCCTTGGGGAGATAATGGAAAGGCTTTCCCAAGGGTCTAAAGGCTTTGAAGATATAAGGAATTTCGGCCCTAAGGCCTACGAAGAGCTGGTGAAAACCCTGGAAGAAAGGGGATTCTTGAAAGAAACTCTACAGGTGGGAAGCAAAGATGAGGCACAGAGTAGCTAAGAAGAAGCTGGGAAGAAGCCTTGGGCACCGGAGGGCCTTGTATAGGAGCTTGCTCACGGCCCTCTTCCGACACAAGAGGATAGAAACAACCCTGGCTAAGGCCAAGGCAGTGCAACCTCTGGCCGAAAAGCTAATCACCATAGCTCGCCGTGGCGACCTCCATTCCCGTCGCCTGATAGCTGCTTACCTATGGGACAAGAAGGTGGCAACGGAGCTATTCCGGGAGATAGCTCCCAAATACAAAGACCGTCCCGGCGGCTATACCCGAATCCTAAAGCTTGGTTTCCGCCAGGGCGACGGGGCCGAAATGGCCATCCTGGAGCTTGTGGAATGAGATGGCCCTTTACATTAAAGCTGTCCTGGAATACGATGGCACAAGATACTTGGGGTTTCAAATTCAGTCCCATGGACCAACCATCCAGGGGGAGGTAGAGCTGGCACTTTACAAGCTTACAGGCCAGAGGGTGAGGATAAAAGCAGCTGGCCGGACCGATGCGGGGGTCCACTCGGAAGGCCAAGTTATAGCCTTTCGGGTGGAATGGAAGCATCCTTTGGAGGATTTGCACCGGGCGCTCAATGCCCTCTTGCCCAAAGACATCGCAGTTAAAGAGCTGAGCCTGGCTCCGGACGGCTTCCACCCCCGCTTCAGTGCCGTCAGCCGTGAATACCGATACACAATCCTGAATACGCCTTGGCCTTCACCCTTGCGGGGGCGATTCGCCTACCATTTCCCAGGAGCATTGGACCTTGAAGCGATGAAGGAAGCTACATCATACCTTATAGGGGAGCACGACTTTGCTTCCTTCGGCTCCCCTACCAAAGGGGAAAACACCGTCCGCCGGGTTTACAGAGCCGATTGGCGGAGGGATGGGGATTTCTTGCACTTTGAAATAGAGGCGAACGCTTTCCTCAAGAGGATGGTTCGGCTAATGGTAGGGACTTTGCTCCGGGTTGGGCAGGGCAAGATTCCCCCGGAGGAAGTTAAAGCCATCTTGGAGGCCAGGGATATAAGCCTATCGGGCCCGGCCGTTCCGGCCTGCGGCCTTTGCCTTGTGCGAGTAAACTACCCTGAAGGAGGTGGAAATTGAGGCAGAAGACTTACATGGCTAAGCCGGAGGAAATAAAGAGGGAGTGGTTCCTCGTGGATGCAGCTGGCAAAACTTTGGGCCGCCTTGCCTCTGAAATAGCCAAGATCCTGAGAGGCAAGCACAAGCCCTATTACACCCCTCATCTGGATTGCGGCGATTACGTAGTGGTCATAAACGCCGAAAAGGTAAAAGTCACCGGGAAGAAGCTTACGGACAAAATCTACTACCGCCATTCAGGCTACATGGGTGGGCTTAAGGAGATACCCTTGGGCAAAATGCTGGCCGAGCATCCGGAGAGGGTAATAGAGCTGGCGGTAAAGAGGATGTTGCCCCAAAATCGGCTTGGGCGTAAAATGCTGAAGAAGCTTAAGGTTTACGCCGGGGAGAACCATCCCCACCAAGCCCAGAAGCCTAAGAAGCTGGAGATATAAGGAGGGGTGGACATGGAGGAGCAGCTCCGCTATTATTATGCTCGTGGACGAAGGAAGGAAGCCTCGGCCCAAGTGCGCCTTTACCCTGGGGGCACTGGCAAAATCATAGTGAACGAGAAGCCTCTGGAAGAATACTTCCCCAGGGAAAGGGATATATTGACCATCCTTGCTCCTTTGAAAGCAACGGGCATGGAAGGGAAAGTAGACGTGACGGTTAGGGTGAAGGGTGGGGGGATATCTGGCCAGGCTGGGGCCATAAGGCTTGGGATAGCTCGGGCGCTGACTCTTTACGACCCCCAGTTTCGGCCTATTCTCAGGCAGGGTGGCTTTCTTACCAGGGATCCGAGGGAGAAAGAGCGCAAGAAGGTGGGCCTCAAGCGAGCCCGCAAAGCCCCTCGCTACAGCAAGCGCTAAGGTGTTTGGGCCTAAAAGCAAAGCACCGCTGGG
>JAPWUT010000063.1 GCA_028275425.1 Anaerolineae bacterium
CCCTCCACCCCCCTTTCCCCACCCCCGTTGGCTGAGGGTTCGCCGGCGTTTTGGGCCCCACTCGTGGCGGGGTTGCTAATGTGGGCAATTCGTTCCCTCTTTTGTTTTTGTGGGGGGACACCCCCCACAACCCCCCGCCATGGGGGCTTCGCCCACCTGGCCCCCCCTTTGCCCACCCCCGTAGGCTGACCGGGCACCCGGCCAATTTTTCCCTTTGCTGAAGCCTTGGGGAGGCTCGGCGTAAAAGTCGCTTACGGCCAGGCAAGATATGCGAGGGTTAAAGTTGCCTGGCCTTGGGAAAAATGCTATACTTTTCCTGGGAGGCCAGTATGAAGGAGGCGCGACTTTACCAAAAATTGGAGGATGAAAAGGTCCAATGCAACCTCTGCGCCCATCGGTGCAAAATCCCCCCAGGTAAACTTGGAATATGCGGAGTGAGGGAAAACCGCAACGGCACCCTCTATACCCTCGTCTACGGCCAAGCAATATCCCAAGCTGTAGACCCGGTAGAGAAAAAGCCCCTCTTCCACTTTTACCCAGGGACTACCGCTTTCTCCATAGCTACCGTGGGATGCAACTTCCGATGCCAGTTCTGCCAGAACTGGGAAATCTCCCAAATGCCCCGCGAAGAAGGCCGCATCCTCGGTGGAAAAGTCCCTCCAGAAGCAGTCGTGAACAACGCCAAACGCTACGGCTCCCGAAGCATCGCCTATACCTACACCGAACCCACCATATTCTTTGAATACGCCTACGATATCGCCGTCCTGGCTCGCCAGGAAGGAATCGCTAACATCTACGTGACCAACGGCTACATGACCCCCGAAATGCTTGAAGCCTTCCACCCTTACCTTGATGCTGCTAACGTTGACCTCAAAGCAGGGAAAGATGAATTCTACCGCAAATACTGCGGGGCAAGGCTTCAGCCGGTCCTGGATTCGCTCAAGAAAATGAAATCCATGGGGATATGGGTTGAAGTGACCACCCTCATAATCCCAGGTCTAAACGATTCCGAAGAGGAGCTAAACTTCATAGCCGATTTCATTGCCAAGGAGCTCGGCCCTGAAACACCGTGGCATGTCAGCCGTTTCCACCCCCACTATAAGATGCGGGACCGGCCCCCAACCCCGGTAGCAACACTCCATAAGGCGCGAGAAATAGGCCTGAAAGCCGGTCTCCGTTACGTCTACGAAGGGAATGTCCCCGGTAGCGAAGGGGAGAACACCTACTGCTACAACTGCGGCCGCCTCCTAATCCGCCGCTTCGGCTTCAGCATCTTGGAATATCGCATAACCGACGGCCGCTGCTACCAATGCGGAGCTCCCATTGACGGAGTAGGCCTCTGATGTACAAAGTCAACGTCTCTCGCCAAGGAGCACGCCTCTCCAAGCCATTCACCATGATTGAACTGGCCTACATTGAAGACTTCGCCGTCTCAATATACCTCTGCCAAGGAACCCTCGCCTGGCACAAGCACTTGGACCAAGACGAGCTATTTTTAGTCCATTCGGGAACCATAAGCTTAGATACCGAACTGGGCTCCTTTACCCTTGAAACTGGGGAAATGTTAACCGTCCCCAAAGGCGTGCTGCACCGCTCTTCCTCCAGAACGCGGTCCGAAGTCCTCCTCTTCAGCCCCAAATTTCTCCCTGACCGCAAGAACGGCCACCGTTTTTCCTTCCCCCAAGGAATCAACCTCACGAAAGTAAACCTCTACCACAAAAGCCGAAGCTTATCCAATCCCTACCAAGGCTTAAAACTGGCTCAGGTGGAAGACTTCACCCTTAGCCTCCTCCTCTGCGAAGGGACAAGCTCCTGGTATGAGAAGCCCGCCCGGCCTATACTCCTCATGGTTGTGGAAGGGCTCTTGAAAGTGGAAAGCGGCCCCGAAACGATTACCCTTAGCCAGGCCGACCTGACCATAATCCCACCGCTTTATGGATACAGGCTTCATTCCCCGGAGAGAACATTGGTGCTCTCTTTCCAAAAGACCCCTCCTTCAAGGCCTTAAAGGAGGCTGAGCATGGAACGCCTTGTGGAATGCGTGCCCAATTTCAGCGAAGGCCGCCGGAAAGAAGTCATTGAAGCCATAGTAAGGGCTATAGCCGAAGCGGGAAAAGTCTGGGTCCTGGATGTGGAATCAGACGAAGACCACAACCGTTCAGTGGTCACCTTCGTGGGTGAACCGGAGCCGGTGGAAGAGGCTGCTTTCCAAGGGATAAAGAAGGCAGCTGAACTCATTGACATGGACCAGCACAGAGGCCAGCACCCCCGCATCGGCGCAGCCGATGTTGTGCCCTTCGTCCCCCTCAAAGGGGTAACCATGGCCGAATGTGTGGAAATGGCCCGAAGGCTTGGGGAAAGAGTGGGCAGGGAACTGGGCATCCCCGTTTACCTCTACGGAGAAGCAGCTACTCGCCCCGAACGCCAAGACCTGGCTTACATCCGCCGGGGCGAATACGAAGGGCTGAAAGAGAAAATCGCTACTGACCCCGATAGAGTACCGGATTTTGGTCCAGCTGTTCTGGGTAAAGCCGGGGCTACAGTCATAGGCGCCAGGCCTCCCCTAATCGCTTTCAACGTCTACCTAAACACGGACGATGTTAGGATAGCAAAGGAAATAGCTAAAGCCGTGAGGCACTCCAGCGGTGGGTTGCGCTACGTAAAAGCCATTGGCCTGTTGGTCAAGGGGAAAGCCCAAGTTTCCATGAACTTGACCAATTACCGTCAAACGCCCATCCCGAGGGTTATGGAACTTATACGCCGGGAGGCAGCACGCTACGGCGTTTCCATTACCTCCAGCGAAATCGTCGGCCTCGTCCCCGAAGATGCCCTCCTGGATGCGGCCATCTATTACCTCCAGCTTGAAGGGTTCTCAAAGGAACAAATCTTGGAAAAGAAACTGGAGAAAATTCGCCGCGGAGGTTAACGATGCCCTACCTGGCCTTTGCCTTAGCCCTTCTCATAGCTTTCCTCATTGTGGCCGGATGGAGGGAATCGCAGTACATAATCCAGCGCCGCCATCCTGACAAGCCCGATTCCCCAGCTCGCTACGGCCTTCCTTTTGAGGAGGTGGAATTTAAATCGCGGGACGGGATAACCTTAAGAGGCTGGTTCATTCCAGCACCTCAAGCCAAAGGGACGGTCATCTTCTGCCATGGCCATGCCGGGAGCATGGACCCCGACTTAAAGTATGTCCCGTGGTTCCACTCCAGCGGCTTTAACGTCTTAATGTTTGACTTCAGGGGGCATGGCCGAAGCGATGGCGATAGGATTTCCATGGGTTATTTTGAGCGGTTTGACCTCTTAGGTGCGGTTGATTACCTGAAGAATCGGGGCCTTGAGAACATAGGGGTCCTCGGTTTCTCCATGGGTGGAGCCGTAGCCATAACCACAGCTGCCGTGGAACCTTCAATAAAGGCGGTGGCTTGCGATGGCGCCTTCGCCTACCTCTCGGAAGTTCTCACCCGGGGGATAGCGGTTATAAACCCCGCCCTGCGCCCGATAGGGCTTATAGCCGGTCCCCTGGCCCTGCTCTTTGCCTCCCTGCGCCTTGGTGCTTGGCTCCCCTCAGCCGACCCAATAAGGTGGGTAGCCAAGATTTCGCCGAGGCCTCTACTCCTCATCCACGGGGAGAAGGATATCTTCATAAGCACTCAGGCAATTAAAGCCTTGTACCAGGCTGCCGGGGAGCCAAAAGAACTGTGGATTGTCCCTAACGCCGGCCACAGAAACGCAGATGAACTTTACCCGCAAGAGTGGAGGGAAAAAGTAATCGGTTTCTTTGAGAAATGGTTAGGAGGCTCGGTTTGAAACGCTTAATCCTTATCGGCCTTGCTCTTTTGCTTTTGGCCTCATGCAGGGAAGGGGAAAAACCGGCCCTCTCTTACTCAGGCCCCCTCAACGTTACCCTCAAGAAGGGCGAAACGCTTCCCCTTACTGCAATCACCTATATCGGCCTCGGCCCCCAAGGAGCAGAGGTCTTGATAGAAGGGCAAAAAGCCGTCAAGCAGAGGGGTGACTCCCTGGACTGGGAAGGCACACCATTGCCAGGAGTTGAGCTCAAAATCAGAACCAGAATCATAAGCTTTGACTCTGCTACTCTCCGCAGCGTTGGCATTTTCACCGTGAACATAAGCGAGCCTTCGCCAACCCCTGCGCCCTCTCCCCAAAAAGCGGCCTTCAAATTTACGGCTCCGGTAGGATACAAGGTTAAGAAAGGGGAAGGGATACCGGGGACAACCCTTAAATACGCAGGTAAGGACCAGGAAGGGGCAAAGTTTGAAGGGCTTGAGGGCTACCCCTACCGCAAAATGGGCGATTCGCTGGTTTGGACCGGCAAGCTTAAGGAAGGGCTCTACCTTGTGCTCAACGTCCGGGTCTTGCATTTTGATGAGGATGCTGCAACTTTAAGCGGGACTGCAGAGATAATCTTTCCTTGAGAAGGGGGGAAGCCATGGTGGCGGCTTTCTTTGATTTTGACGGGACAATATTCCGCGGAAGCACATGGAGGGGGATTGCCCTCCACCACCGCACTACCGGAATCAACAAGACCATGCTATGGCTTTACCTTTATTCCCACCTCGCTCTTTACCCCCTCTACAAAGCCGGCCTATTAAAGCGCCGCGCCTACTACAAGCTCTGGGCAAAGAACATGTCCTGGACCCTTAAAGGCCTAACTCTACCCCAGGCCGAAGAGATGTTCAACTGGCTATGGGAAAATTATGTCAGGCCCAGGCTACGCCCAGAAGTCCTTTCTCACTGGGAAGAGCACCGGAGCAAAGGCCACAAGCTGGTAATAGTCTCCGGCTCATTTGAACCCCTCATAAAACTTGTGGGCAGCAAGCTTGGGGCTGATGGAACTGTCGGAACAGAGCTGGAAATTAGAAACGGGAAACTTACAGGCCGGATAAAAGGTCCGCTGTGCTTTGGGGAAGGCAAAGTTCAAAAGTTGGAGGCTTTTCTGGCCTCAAACCCAGGCATAGACCTCTCCCAGAGCTATGCTTATGCCGATAGCATCTATGACCTTCCCGTATTGGAAATGGTCGGCAACCCTGTAGCTGTCTACCCGGACCCGGAGTTGGCCTCCTATGCCGAAAAGAAGGGATGGCCCATAATCGGCACTAAGCCAACGCTTTAGCCCTCCAAAGGAGCACAATCACCAAGGCTGCGGCCGTAACGGCCAAGAGGAAAACCATGGGCTTAACCCAGGGGTAAAGTTCCTGGAACTCCCTCTGGAAGGAGATTTTTCCCCCCGGTTTTACAAACCAAATCTGTCCACTACCCCCTATCCCAAGCTCCAACTCCAGAGAAGAATTCCCGCTGAAAGCAGCCAGCTCTGCCTCCCCACGCTTAATAAGCTCAAGCCCAAGCCTCTGGAGGGCATCCGATTCAAAGACTTTGCCGGAAGCCAATTCGTTTTCCCTCCTCCTCCAGTTTGCTAACTCAACCTCCAACAAGCTATGTGCTTCGGATGTATCAATCTCCCCCTCAACGAAATAGCGCTTCGCCCAGAATTCCGTCCGCTCGCTCCATTCTATCTCGGAAGATTTCAAGGGTGCGAAGCAAAGGGCAAGCTCTGCCCTCGTTGGGAAGCGCTCGGCCATCTCTTTCCTCTCAGGAGCATGCTCTTTCCCCAAGGGGAAGTTTAGACTGATGAGCAAGCGCTCACCTACAGGGGAAGGCAAAGAAGCCAGGTCGGGATCGGAGGGGTTGTAAAGGGGGCTTAGTAGGCAAGAGCACTCTATTTCCCCCACTCTGGGCTTTATCCTTACCAAAGCCTTTGTAGCTCGGCAGATGGGAAGCTTTAACCCAAGGACCTCCCAGAAATCCCGGCCCAAAGCTTCATTCACGATGGAAATGGTCTCGTGGGCTTCCCCTTCCTCCAAAAGCTTTATCGCTAAGAGGGCACTGAGGTCGCGCTTCAATCGGCCCACTTCTCCTTTCCCCACCGGAACAGGGAAGCCTTTATCGGCCAAAGCACTGGCCTTTTCAATGTAAGCGATTGCTTCCCTATACAGGCCTTCCCTTTGCAGTTCCTGGCTCAGGGTTAGGTAGATGCTTTGCAAGGTCCAGGCCAAATTCCTCTCCGAAGCCCCCGCCTTTATCGCTTTCTCCAGCTCTTGGCCGGCTAAGGCCAGGGTAGGCAAATCCAAAGAGCCATTGGGCAAATAGGCTCGGTAATGGTAGAGGGCTGCAAGGTCCAAAGAAGCTTGGTATAGATTGGGGTCAAGGAGGCGTGCTCTCTCCAAACAAGCGATGGCTTCCCGGTAGAAGCGCTCAAACGCCTCGGAATCCGGAGGCAAAGCCATGGTTAAGGTCCGGTAAATAGTCCCGAGCTCGTAAAGGGATTGGGCGTCAGTTTTACCCCTTAGCTCTCCAAGCTTCTCCCGTAGGGGAGGAACCGGTAGGGAAAGCTTGACTTCTGAGGGGAAAGGCTCTTCAATCCAGCGCCAGGTAAGTCTGAAACCATCAAACTCAAACCCTTTAGGCTCCGCCTGAACCACTTCCTCTTGCCTGAAGAGGGAGGGGAAATGAACCGTAACCCTTATGCTATCAACGCCTTTGCTGGCGAAATCTTTCGGCAATGGATAGGAGAGGCCTATCAGAGGGTAACCGGTTAAGGGCAGAGTCCCCTGCAAGGTTAGAATTCCTTTTGAACTTGGCTCAAGGGTTATCTCCACAGGGCTTAGCAGGCTAATGTCCCTTCCCCCATACTTCAAGGCAAAATTCCCGGCCGATTCTCCACCTTTCACCTGAACGGAAAAAGTCTTGGCATCAAGCTTGCTGGTGTTCTCAAACCGATAGGAGGCGGATAAATCAAAGGCCGAAAAGTCCGGCCTTAGCTTTATGTCAACAGCCAGGGCATTTAGCCTTACCTCCTTGGGCATATTGAGGGGAGTGAGTATAGGCACAGCTGGCGCTTGGGCGGAAGCGGCTCCAGCTTTTAAAGACAGGGCCATCGTGATAAGAAATGTTAGCGGCCATCGCAATTTCCTCAGCATCCTTCCTCCATGAGGAAAGTCTGGATGAGTTCAAAGGCTTGGGCGCAAACTTCTCCTTTTGCTTCCAGCCAACGGATGCGGGGGTCGCTTAGTTTAAACCAATTGTATTGATGCCGGATGAAATTCCTCGTGCGCTTTTTCATGTGGGCTACTGCTTCCTCCAAAGTTAATTCCCCTTGCAAATACAGCCCTATCTCCTTATATCCAACCCCTGACATTGACGGAAGGTCCAAAGAGTAGCCCATTTTGATGAGCTTTTCCACCTCGGCTACAAGGCCTTTCTCTAACATGGCCTCAATACGCCGATCAACCCGCTTGTAGAGCTCGGGGCGGGGCAAAGTTAAGCCTAAGATGAGGGTCCGGAAGAGAGGCGGGTTTCGGCGGCGAAGCTGGGAAAAAGGTTTTCCCGTGGCCAGGCACACCTCCAGGGCCCTCACCACCCTCCGGATGTTCCTCGGGTCTACGAAGGATGCAGCTTCAGGGTCAAGTTCTAAAAGGCGCCGGAAGAGCGCATCTGCCCCCTTTTCTTTTGCTTCCCTGAAGAGCCTCTCCCTAAGTTCAGGCGAGGGGGGCACTTTGGGCACCTCCCATCCTTCCAAGAAAGCCCAAACATACTGGCCTGTCCCTCCTACCAAAAGGGGTATCTTACCGCGGGAGAGGATTTCTTCCCACGCCTTCTTTGCCATCTCCAGGAACATGGCCAGAGTAAAGGTTTGGTCCGGGTAAACCACGTCAATGATGTGATGGGGAACTTTTAGGCATTCCTCCGGGGAAGGCTTGGCCGTCCCGATATCCATGTATTTGTAAACCTGGCGCGAATCGGCTGAGATTACTTCGGCCGGGAGTTTTTCGCCCAAGCAGAGGGCAAGCTCTGTCTTCCCAACCCCTGTTGGGCCGACTATGGCTATGAGTGGGGGCTTACCCTTCTTCAACGGCATTCTTAATGAGGTTTATGCGCCTTACGCTCCCTTTTGGGGATAATTCTATGGCCAAAAGGTCAATTCGCCAGAACCCATCCCAGCCCCTCTCGGCCACGTAGGACTGGGCTGCCAGGAGGAGGCGGGCTTTTTTCCAAGGGGTAATGGATTCTTCTGGGGTTCCAAAGCGAGGAGAGCGGCGGAGGCGCACTTCTACGAAGACCAGAAAGTCTCCATTTTGGGCCACCAGGTCTATTTCTCCGCCCTGGCACCGATAATTGCGCTCTAAGATTGTGTAGCCCTGTTTTTGCAAGTATCGGGCGGCCAGGTCCTCCCCCAGCCGCCCGACTTCGCGGGTGCAGTTTCTTCCTTTCACGGTCTAAAACCTTGCTTGAGTAATTCTTGCAGCAGCGCTCCCAAACCACCTCCCAAGAGGCCGAGAAGCACTAAAACCACTAAGGAGACAAGAAAGAGGACGATGCTGAATATGAGGCTCGCTATGTAGAAACCGCACCCAAACCTCAAACCATCCATGATGTCCAGTTGATGCTTGTGCTCTTGGGACATCTGAACCCTCCTTT
>JAPWUT010000064.1 GCA_028275425.1 Anaerolineae bacterium
GAGCGGGCCAGCGCGGCCACGTCGGCGGAGGCGGTGGGGGGCACGGTGGGCGGAGAAACCGGCGGCGCCGCCAGCCCCACCGCCTGCGCCAGCGCGGTCGGCAGGTCCTCCGCCATGGCCACCGAGTTCCCGTAGGCCACCAGCACCCGCTTCAACTCCGGAAAACGCCCCGACGCCGCCTGCAGGTAGAGCGGCTCCACGTAGAGAAGAGTGTCGTCTATCGGGATGACCAGGAGATTCCCCCGAATCACCTGGGAGCCGTGCTGGTTCCAGAGGGTCAACTGCTGGGAGATGTACGGGTCCTGGTCAAAGCGGGCCTCTATCTGCATGGGCCCGTAAATCAGTTCCTGCTTCGGGAATTTGTAGACGCCCAGTTGCCCGTAATCCTCACCGTCCGAATCGGCATAGAGCCAGGCAATCATGTTGCGCCGTCCGTTGGGGACGTAGGGGCGCATCAGCAGGAACTCCACCGCGTCCTTATCGGGCAGTTTCATCACCACGTAGTACGGAGCCATTTCCTGCTCCCCCTGCTCCCGGACTTCCGTCGGCGCGGCCCAGAGGTCCTCTTTGTTGTAGAAGACCTGCGGGTCGTCCATGTGGTAGGCGGCGTAGGCGGCGGCCTGGATGCGGAAAAGTTGCTCCGGGTAGCGCCAGTGGGCCCGCAGGGTAGGAGGCATCTTCTCTACCGGCGCGAATAGGTCGGGGAAAATGGCCTGGTACGTGCGGATGATGGGGTCGCTGGGGTCCACCACGTAGAACGTCGTCTGGCCGGTGTAGGCGTCTATGGCGACCTTGACGCTGTTGCGGATGTAGTTGACGTCGTTGAACGGCTCGGAGTAGGGGAAGCGGTTGCTCCAGGTGTAGGCGTCGTACAGCCAGACGATGCGGCCGTCGGCAATCACCGCGTAGGGGTCGGGGTCGTACCAGAAGATGGGCGCCAGCGTCCGGACCCGGTCCCCAATTTGCCGGTGGAAGAGGATGCGGCTATCCGGGCGCAGCGCGGAGGAGAAGAGAATCTGGGAACTGTTGAAGCGGACGGCGAAGAGGAACCGTCGGAAAAATCCACCCAGCGGCACCCCCGCCGGCCCGTCGTAGTGGGTATAGATGTTCTCGTCGCCGCTGGGGTAGTCAAACTCCGGCTCGGTGGTGTTCACGATGGCGTATTCTTTGGTCAACTCGCCGAAATAGACCTCGGGGCGGGTAATCTGCAGGACCGGTTCGGTGCTCTGGGGAGGGATGTCCCGGACCAGCAGGACCGGGAGCCCCTCGCGGGTGAATTCGTTGACGGGGCTCACCACCGCGCCGTAGCCGTGGGTGAAGACCAGGTGGCGGTTCACCCACGTCTGGGCCTGCTCGGCCAGTTGGTCCACATCCAGTTCCCGCACGGCCAGCATCACTTCCCGCAGCCCGTCGCTCAGGACGTAGCGGTCCACGTCCACATCGTTGAAGGCGTAGTAGAGGCGAATCTCCTGGAGTTGCCCGTAGGTGGTGAGGAGGGGACGCCAGTCCCAGAGACGGATGTTCTGGATGGTGGACCGGTTGGCGTCCAGGACCTCCGGGGTGAGGGTTCCCCTGGCGGGGAAGTCCTGCTCCCGGACGTTGGTCAGCCCGAAGCCGATGCGGGTGAAGGTGATGGCGTGCTGGATGTAGGGCCGTTCAACGGCCAGTTCGTTGGGGGCGACGACGAAGCGCTGGACGGCGGCGGGGTAGAGGGAACTGACGACGGTCAGGAGCAGCCAGGAGCCAGCGGTGATGAGGAGGAAGCGCCAGCGGCGGAGGTAGACGTTGAGGAGGGAGAGAAGAGCGGCAACCAGCAGGACGGCGGTGAGGAGGTTGTAGATGGGGATACGGGCGTGGATGTCGGTATAGCCGGCGCCGAAGACGGCGCCCCGGCTGGAGATGAGCAGTCGGAAGCGGGCCAGTTGGTACTGGGCGGCGATGAGAGCCAGGGTCAGTGCGCCCAGGACGGAGAGGTGGGCGATGGGGCCGCGGTCCCCGAGCGCGCCCGCCGTCCCGTAGACCACCAGTGCGCCCAGCAGGCTGAGGATAGCCAGGGCCAGGAACCAGCCCGCCAGCAGGTCGTAGACCGGCAGTCGGAAGATGTAGAAACTGACGTCCCGGCCGAAGATGGGGTCGGTCAGGCCGAAGGGGACGGCATGGCGGAAGGCGAGGAAATCCAGCCAATGGGATGATAGGATATCGGCCATGATGAAAGTGATGAAAAGCCCGACGCCGATTAGGATGCCAATGCGGCCGAGTCGGAGGGTGCGAACGATGCGCCTTTTGGAAAAGAGCCGAGGAAAGAGGAACCAGTTTACGGCCAGGGCCACTGATGCCAGCAATCCACCGGCCAAGAAAGTTGTAACCGCTGTCAAAAGCCGGGTCTGGTATACCGAGGGGTAGCCAAGCTCTTCAAACCAGAGCCATTCGGTGTAGATTTTGGCGGCAAGCTTGAGGAGGCCTGGGCCAAGCATTAGGGCAAGCGCTAAACCAACAGCCAAAATTATCAACTTCAAACGCAAAGGCATCGCCTCCTTTTTGCCAAGCATTATACTGGCACAGAAGTAGAGCGGCAAATCGGCGGTAGAAGCGGGCTTAGCGAGAGGCCTCGTCTGCAAGACCCAAAATGTGACCTTTGTCGCTGACAAGGGCTGATTTCCAGGCTAAGCTTTGAAATTGGACTGGCATCAAAGGGGCGCGAAGCCGCCGGAGAAATTAGGAGGGGGAAATGAGTGGCAAATTCTTCAAGGTCACAATCAAGCGGGAAGAGTGCATAAGTTGCGGAGCATGTTGGAGCAGCTGCCCAGAGGTTTTTGAAGAGAACGAAGAAGATGGCTTCAGCCAGATTGTAGAAGCCTACCGTCTCTCAGGAAACATTGCCGAGGGGCAGGTCCCGGAAGCCCTGGGCAATTGCGTGCAGGAAGCCGCCAGTGGCTGCCCGGTGGAAATAATCCATGTAGAGGAGGTTGGCTCATGAAACCCACAGAGACTTTGATGCACGAGCACAAAATCATCCTCCTGGTTCTAGACGCTGCTGAGCGTGAAGCTCGGCGGATGGGGGAGACAGGACAAGTCCGGGTGGAGCGGCTGGAGCAAATGGTGGACTTCTTCCGCAACTTCGCCGATCGCTGCCACCATGCCAAGGAGGAGAAATTGCTCTTCGTTCGGATGGAGGAGCGGGGAATGTCCCGTGAAGCTGGCCCAATCGGCGTGATGCTCTACGAGCATGACTTAGGGCGTGGGCATGTGCGGGCCATTGCCGAGCTTCTCCCCCAAGTCGCTAACAACCCCGCTGCCGGGCGCGAAATTCAGCAGCATCTGGAGGATTACATCCGATTGCTGCGTGACCACATCTACAAAGAGGACTACATCCTTTACCCAATGGCTGACCAGTTACTATCGCCCGAGGACCAGAAAGCTTTGGAGGAAGCCTTTGTGCGGGTGGAACGGGAGGAAATCGGCGAAGGAGTTCACGAGAGATACGTGGAGCTGGCCCATGCACTGGCGGGAGGGGAGTGAATATGATAGAAGTTCACCTGTATGGCAAACTGCGGCGGTTGGGGCCTGACCCCCGTGGCGACCGAGATTGCGTGCTATGGTTAGACGCGCGGCCGGGGGAAACGGTGGGTTCGGTCCTGGAGCGGCTGGGCGTTCGGACCGAGGAGGTTGCCCATATCTTCCTCAACGGCAAGCTTCTGACCACGTGCAACTCCATGGCTCCTTGGCTCCGCTACCAGCGAGCACGAGAGGACGTCCCCACTTGCGAGCCCAACCTTGACTATCCGGTGAGGGATGGTGACCGGCTGGGAATCTTCGGCCGAGATATGGCTTTGCTTGTAGTGTAAGAACGATGGCTAAGGCTGGAGAGTCAAGCCTTTCCAGGAAGCATGTCCTCATTTTGGGTGCGGGATTTGCCGGCCTTTACACCGCCCTGCACCTTGATAATCTGCTGCCCCGTGATGCACCAGTGGACATAACATTAGTGGACCAGAACCATTTTCATCTGTTCACGCCCTTGCTGCATGAGGCGGCCAGCGGGGTGATTCACCCTGGGCTTATCATGACCCCAATCCGCCGTCTGCTTCGGGGCAGCCGGGTCCGGTTCCTGCGCGCCCGCGTGGACAAGATAGAGCTGGACCGACAGGAAGTCCAACTCTGTTGCATGATGCTCAATTACGACATTCTGGTCATTGCGCTGGGTTCGGTGACCAACTTCTACGGCTTGGAATCCATACGCGGGCGAGCTCTGGAGCTCAAAACAGCAAGCGATGCCGAGCGGTTGCGCTGCCATATAATCAACCGCTTTGAGGCGGCAACCAGAGAGCGCGACCCTCAACGCCGCCGTCGGTTGCTTACATTCACCGTCGTCGGGGGTGGCTGCACGGGGGTGGAGGCTGTAACCGAACTGCGGGAGTTCCTGCTCCACCTGCAAGCCGATCAGTACAACTCCATCCCTTTGGAGGAAATACGGACCGTTTTGGTGGAAATGCAAGACCGGGTATTGCCTCAGATGGGCCCCGTCCTTTCCAAGGCGGCTCTGCAGCGGATGCAGGAAATGGGAATAGAGGTCTTGCTCAACACCCAGGTACGGGATTGGACAGATGAAGGGCTAATCTTTGCCGATAGCCGCCCTCCTTTGCCGACGGATACCGTAATCTGGGTCGCCGGGGTACGGGCTAACCCTGTAGTTGCGGCCTTGCCACTGGAGAAGGACAAATACGGCCGGATTGTCGTGGACTCATATCTCCGAGTCCCTGGCAGACCCAACGTTTATGTCCTTGGTGATGCTGCCCATGCCCGGCATCCTCAGACTGGTAAGGTCTACCCACCTACTGCACAGGTCGCCTACCGGCAGGCGCCAGTTGCAGCGGCCAACATTGCTGCCGATTTGACCGGCGGGACGCCTCGCATCTTTGACTTCACCTACATTGGCGACTTGGTCTCCTTAGGCCGCTTTTCAGGGGTAGCGGACCCATTCGGTCGCCAACTGCGGGGCTTCTCTGCCTGGGCAATGTGGAAGTTCTACTACCTGCTGCGGCTTGTTGGTTGGCAGAACCGGCTGCGGGTAGCGTTGAATTGGATTATAGCACTCTTGTTCCCCGCCCAAAGCTCTATCTCTTACGAATGCTCTCCAGAGTGCGCAAGGGAAATGTGCTTGTGAGAACAAAGAAAAAGGAGGAGGCCATGAGCGAGTACATTAATAACCGGCAGAAGCGGAAGGAAATCCTTAAGAACATCATACGGCAGCTGCACGAGGGCCGTACAGTTGATGAAGTAAAGGCAGAATTTGCTGCGTTTCTCCGGGACGTAGGGCCTACGGAGATTGCCGAGATTGAACAGGCGCTGATAGATGAAGGCCTCCCAGAGATGGAGATTAAGCGGCTCTGCGACGTCCACGTTGCTGTCTTTCGGGAGTCTTTGGAGACCCAGCAGAAGCCTGAGACTATCCCTGGCCACCCCATCCATACCTTTCGGGCAGAGAACCAGGCCGCAGCTGTTGTGCTGGACCGTCTCCAAAAAGCGATAGAAGCCCTTCTGGAAGACCCCACAAATCCTGTCCGTCTGGATGAGGCCCGACAGCGCCTGGCGGAAATGCGGGAATACGAGAAGCACTACCGCCGCAAGGAGCTTTTCTTGTTCCCGTATCTGGAGCGGAAAGGTTTCTCCGGCCCTTCCACAGTAATGTGGGCCATCCACGACGACATCCGAGGTTGGTGGAAAGCACTGGCTGCACTTTTGGAAGCGGGCCCAGGGGAGGATGTGGAGGACTTCCGGGAGCGGGTGAAAAGTATCTTCTGGCCTATGGCTACCGCTATCCGAGAGATGTTCTACAAGGAGGAAAACATCCTGTTCCCTACCTCGCTGCAGTTGCTTACAGAGGAGGACTGGCGGGCCATTCGGGCGCAGGAGGCCGAAGTAGGGTATGCTTACGTTCAGCCGGAAGAGGTCTTGGCAGCGCCTGCGCCAGCTCCCACTCCTGCACCGGCGGAAGTGGCACCACCCCCAGAGGCTCGGGCCTTGGTCAGCGTCATGCTTCACCTGGATACTGGCACCCTTTCCCCTGAAGAGGTCAACCTAATCCTGAACACGCTCCCGGTGGAAGTCACCTATGTGGACGAGAATGACACCGTCCGCTACTTTAATAAGCCTCGGGAGCGGACTTTCTTGCGGCCTCCGGCTGTCATCGGCCGCAAGGTCCAGAAGTGTCATCCTCCCGCCAGCTTACACAGGGTCCAGCGCATCTTAGACGAGTTCCGGGCGGGGAAGCGTGACGTGGCTGAGTTCTGGATTCAGATGAATGGGCGGTTCATCCACATCCGTTACTTTCCCTTGCGCGATGAGCAGGGAAGGTACCGAGGGACCTTGGAAGTAGTGCAAGATGTAACTGAAATTCGGGCGTTGCAGGGAGAGCGGCGGCTTTTGGATGAGGAGCCAATCATTAGGTAGAATGAGGTCAGTGGTACAGGAGAGGTACGATGAGGGGGAAAAGCTGGTGGGCAGGTCTGGTTCTGGTGGCTGCTCTAACCGCGGCTTGCGCCCGGCCCACGCCCGAACCGGCTTTCTGGATGGTGCCATGCCCCAACCTTCCCCCCGAAACCCCTCAGCCCGCCCCGGCGGAAGCCCTGGAGAAGCTCCCGGTTATCCCAACGGACACCCCGGTAGAGATTGGGAATTTCATCGTCCGGGTGGGCAACCTCCGATGGACCTATGAGTATTTTGATCCCTACACCGGCAAGCCTGCCCGCAGCAAATGCCCATGGCTTTCCTTTGAATGGGAAGCCCGAAGGAAAACTGCCGACGAGGGCTCATTCAATCCACTGTTCCTAACAGGGGCCGGACCCACAACGCTGGGGATCCAGCTCTATCTGGGTATCGGCCGCTTCCGCGGGCCGGACGTCCTGGCGGAGTGGGAAGCCTGGGACCCCGATCCCGAACGGAAGGGGGAGGCAGGGGAGGGGTATAGATGCCGCTGTCTTGTCCACGCGCGCCCGGAGTGGGATCCCCAGTGGCTGGTGATCCACGCCAGCCGCGGAGCCGGCGGGCTGTTGCTCCCCATCCCTATCACGCTCTCGGAACCCATCGCGCGGGTTGAGGTCCCCCACCACCCCCGGAGCGCTGACGGCGATGGCGAGCGATAGGGGCTGAGAATCCACAACGCATGCAGGGGCTCCCGGTTCATCCGGCGGGCCTCCGGCCGAAGCGATTCCACCATCAGTTCTCAAACATTCTCTAAGGAGGCTGACATGAAAAAGACCCTCTTGCTTTTAGTCACCGCTTGGGAGGCGTTGCTGGTTGTGTTGCTGAGCCCACTTTCTGCCACCGGGCCCCTGGCCGGGCTGGGTCTGCGGACCGGTTGGGGCTGGACGAGGCCGGGCGGGTGGGCCGCATCGTGATGCTATACCATTCCTTGGCGGTTCCGTTCGTCGCCGCGCTGGTCTACCTGATCCTGGACGCGCTCCCCTTTGAGACACACATCTCCCAATTGGTCCAGCCTGCCATCACTGCTGGCTATCTACTGACCAGCGTAGGTGGGCTGAGTTTCGCTTACTTGCGGGCGGGTTGGATCGCACATGGGGTCTTTCTGGTAGGCCTGAGTTTGACCTTCTACGCTGGGGTTGTCCTCTGGTGGGGCCTATCCCCCTGGCGCTTGGCCCGTGGTGGGCTGCAAGAAGAAGGCGGATTAGCGCTCCGCTGGGCCTTCTGGCTTATGGCCCTCTACACCCTCATCTCCGCCGTAATCGGCGGGGCTGTGGGGGCCTACTTCGGAAACGGCTTCAAAGCCTTCCTGGCCGAAGACGTCTTGCGTGCAGAGCACGACCTCTTCCAGCGGGCCATTATCGCTCACTTACACATCATGCTCACGCTGATAGACGTGGCCTTGCTGCTCCTGATTGCTCGGCGGGTGGGCTTGGCAGGCTGGGCATACCAGGTGGCCGTGCCTATTATCATCGCCGGAACTACCATCACCGCCTTCGCCACTTGGAGCGTGATGGTCATTGAAAAGATTGCCCATAGAATCATCAACGTAGGTGCAGTAGTCCTGCTGGCCGGGGCTGCCATCGTTGCCCTATACGGGATGCAGGGCTTGGTCCGGGAACGGCGGGACCGTCCGGCGCTTTGGGCACTGCTGAGCGACCCCGTCCGCTTCGGGATGCTCTTCCACCTGCTCTTCGTCAACCTGGTGGTTACGGTTCCGGGTGTTTGGATGGCGCTGAATCTGGAGGCGGTGCGGGCAGGGGACCCAGCTTGGGAGCGTGCATTTGCCGTGGGCCACTGGCATGTCCTGGCGACCCTCTCAGCAGCAGTGGGACTTCTGTTAGTTGCAGACCGATTGGTAGTGCAAGGCTGGTTGCGGCAACTGATCGGCTGGGGTGTTCTGGTGGGCTCTACCGTGGCCTTCACAGCCGTCCAATTCTACATGTTCCGTAAACCCGGTCTGGCCCCAGCGCGGCCTGTCATCCTG
>JAPWUT010000099.1 GCA_028275425.1 Anaerolineae bacterium
TAGGAGGCCAAGAGGGCGAATACTTGAGCTCTTCAAGCCCAACAAAGAGAGTATGCAAAGCGCAGGTGCACCCCGATGGCTCCTTGGGCGGGTGGGTATGCGAATGGGGGGAAGAGCTTCCCCGCGCTTTGAGGAACCTGGCCGCCATCTTCTACACCGGCGAACTGAGTAAAACCATCTACGTCATTGGCGGAGAAGATGCGTCGGGAGTCACGAGAAGTGAGGTTCTATTTGCTGATATCACTACTACCGTAAATCCGCCAACTCCAACACTTGTTTACCCAGGGTGGATTACTTCTACAGGTGTCTTGCCACAGCCCCTTTCCTCCCACGGAGCTGTTGAAGCAAGGGGCGAGATTTTCCTAACCGGAGGGGAGGTAGGGCTTGGCCAGCAAGTTTCTAACACCGTTCAGCTGGCCCTCGTGGATGAAAATTCCCCCTCCCGCCTTTACGATTGGGGTTCCGGGCTGGGGACATGGGTAGGAGGTCCAATCCTACCCCAAGAGCGCTCCCTCCATGCCACCGCCATCTGGCAAAGTTACATCTACGTGATAGGCGGTGATGGCCCCGAATTGCCTCCTCAGCGGAAGGCTACAGTTTACAGAGGCAACATAGATGCAGCCGGGACAGGCGAAGCTTACTACGCTCCCAAAGGCTACTATACCTCCAATGAGCTCCAATTTGAGCCCGGAAGGCCTGTCACAGTTACTAAAATTGCATATAGTGCTAATATCCCGTCCGATACTGGCCTTAGGTTCAGGGAGCGCCACAAGACCGGAAGCGGATGGAGCGATTGGTCAAGTTGGATTGGCCTTGTCAGTGGAACTAATGCCATCAACTTAACCCCGCCCATTACCGATGTCCTCCGCCTCCAATATCAGCTTGAGCTCACCAGGGGCCAGCTTATCACCATAACCCCATCCCTGGACTGGATTGAATTCTACTACGATGTGCCTGACCCCCAACTCAGCATAGCTAAAAGGAGCTACCTGGGCATAGCTTCCCCGGGCGATATCCTTGATTTCATCCTCACCTTCTCCAACACCGGCGGGGTCAATTTGCCCAATGCAATCATAACCGAAGTGCTTCCGCAGGATACAACCTTTGTCGGTTACGGGTGGAACTGGGCCGGCGGTAATTTTTACACTAAGACCGCAAGCGTCGGGCCATACGGCGCACTCAATCAGGCCCGCTTCCGCATAAAGATTAACGAAGGCATAACCTCGGAATACATCACTAATACGGTCTGGATTTCCCATCCCCCGCTCACCGATGCCTTGGGAAATGTCTATACTTTTGGGCCCCTTTCCGCTACCTATACCATCCAGATTACCGGAATCCGTTCCTTCCCCAAGAGCGCTTCCCCTGAATCGGGAAGCATTGTCTACTGGGGCCAGCCCGTAACCTATACCCTCGTTTTCTCCAACCTCTACCGAACCGATTTCTCCACTGTAAACATAACTGACCCGGTGGACCTTTCCCGCCTTTACGATGTCGTCCCGTCTGGCGGGGGAGTGCTGGAAAACGGGGTCATCTCTTGGACTTTGAGCAACGTAGGGCATGGTGAAGCCAGAGAACTTAGCTTCACCGCCCGCATAACTCCGGGCTTGCCGGCCGGAACCGTGATTACCAACGTGGCTTACTCCCAAGCCTTTGTTTCCGGCGAACCTGACCCGGTCCTTTCCCAAGTCAGCAATGAAATCACCCACACCGTAAAAGGCACAAAGCTTGCCGTTACCAAATCCTCTACCCCGCCCCCCGGCTCTCAAGTCCGCTGGTACGACTTGATAACTTACTCCATCACCGTAACCAACACCGGCTATTACACCTTTACCGTTATCCTAACCGATACCTTGGACACAGCATTGGATTTTGTGAGTGCGCCAGGGGGCAATTACTCCAGCGGCACTGTCACTTGGACTGTGGGGCCTTTGGGGCCAGGCTCTTTCGGAACTGTGACCCTTGTAGCCAAAGTTAAGTGTGGGCTTGAAGAGGGCCGCGAAATCTCCAATATCGCTCGCGCCTCGGCCGCTCATTCCGATGTCTTCTCCTCTAATGCTGTGACGCATACTGTAGCCGGTCCGCCAAGTTTGCAAATAACCAAAGAGGCCAACCCGTCCTCCGGTTCTTCGGTATCCCCCGGCGCTGCAATCATTTACACCATCCGCTACACCAATACTGGCCAATCTCCAGCCATGGGCGTGGTGATAACGGACCCGCTGGACTCAAGGCTGGAGTATCTCGGCGGAGGGACGCTGGTTGGGAATACCGTAAGCTGGACGGTAGGTTACCTTGGCACCGGAGCCTCTGGCTATGTCACTTTCTCAGCCCGAGTAAAAAGCGATGCTTCCGGAACCATAACCAATTACGCATACATCGGGGCCGAATGCTTGCCCGCCGTTCAAAGTAACTCAGTAACCCATACCGTATCCGCACTTCTCCCTTACCTTACCCTTTCCAAAGCTTCTCAGCCTTCGCCCCAGGGTGTGGTTCAAGGCGGTGATTTGATTACTTATTCCATCGTCATCACTAACATTGGTGGCGTAGCTGCCTCAGGGGTTGTGGTAACGGACCCGCTGGATGCAAGGCTTGAGTTCATAAGCGGGTCTCCGTCCCCCTCTTACGCTGGCGGGGTCCTTAGCTGGACCATAGGTAGCCTGAGGGCAGGTAGTTCAGCGGCGTTAACCTTCACTGCCAGGGTTATAACCTGCACCCAAGGCACTATCACCAACACTGCTTACGCTACCGGAAGTGGGCTGGGCCTGAGCGCTTCTGCCCCGGTGACCCATACCATAGCCGGGTGCCCTGCCCTTTCTGTAAGCAAAGGGGCCTCGCCTCCTCCGGGAACGCCAGTCTTCCCCGGCGACCTCATAACCTACACCCTTTACTTCACCAACACCGGCGGAATTGCCCGCAATGTGGTAGTGACTGACCTCCTTCCAGCTAACGTCACTTTGGTTGATGCCGGCGGGGCTACTGTAAGCGGTGGAATGCTTTCCTGGAGCGGGCTGAGCCTTGGGCAAGGGGCTTCGGCTCAGAGAAGTTTTACCGTCCGCGTTAACCCATCCCTTCCTCGCTGCCAAGCTATTACCATAACAAACGAATCATACGGGGTTGAGGACAGGGAAAGTTATGGGACCTTCCGCGGCTCAAGAGGGGCAAAGGTTGAACACACGGTAACATTCACCCCAGACCTTGCAGTATCGGTTAGCGATGGCAAGACTTTGGTAGGTGCTAACGAGTCCTTGGTTTACTCCATAGCTTACACTAACGTATGCGGAGCTGAGGTCGGAAGTGCAGTTGTAGGCGTAACCCTTAGCCCCGGCCTCAGCCCTGGCTCTAACCCCGGTTGGTCTGGCTCCGGCAATTACTTTACCCGCACTGTCGGCCCGATTTCAGCGGGGGCAGGCGGCTTGCTTACTTTCTACGCTTCCACTGCCTCTAATCCGCCGGCAAGCGTAGGGGTTACGGTTACTATCTCTACCTCCCAGCCTGAGTGGGACCCCTGGAACAATGTAGCCTACGATTGGGATGTAACCGGCGGGGTGGACCTCGTCGTGGAAAAGCTGGAGGTTTCGTCCACAACTGTGCCCATTACCGGAACCCTCAGGGTTACCGTAACGGTGCTTAATCAGGGCAACCAGTCCGTTGCAGGCGGTTATCAAGGTTATGTAGGCCTGTTCCTTTACCTCAAGCCTTATCCCTCAAGCCCTCCATCCCGCTCAAGTGATTCAGATGGGCTATTGCAGGCTTGCCCGGATAAATCCCAAAGCTACTGTTTTGATTGGATACAGGCTTCAAGCCTTGGAAGCAATGGCAGCTACACCCTTACCTTCAACGTTAACCCCGCCGGGAAAGACCCAGGAGCCTATGACCTCTATGCCTATGTTGATGTCGGTTCCTCATCTTGGCCGGGATGTAACGATTATACTGGGTGCGTAGTGGAAAGCTGCGAGGTCAATAACTGGGCAGGGGTGCGCAATATCCAGATAACAGGCGGAGGTATACGCAAAGTCTTCCTGCCCTTGGTCCTGAGGAACTGGAGCGGCCGCTAAAGCCTTTCCAAGGCTTTCTTGACCCTATCCGGGTAATCGGAGCCGATGCAGTCCACCCCCCACGATGCCAAAAGGCGGGCCGTTTCGGGGTCGTTTACCACCCAGGTGCTTACGGCAAGGCCGGCGGCGTGGGCTTGTTCCACAAGCTCTCGGTCCACATAAGCAAAGTGCGGGTGAAGGGCATCGGCATGGGCATCCCTGGCCGCCCTCACCGGGTCTACCAAAGTGCCCACGTAGAGGATGCCTCCGGCTATCTCCGGTGCAATCTCTTTCGCTTTCTTAACGAAGCGGTGGTCAAAAGAAATTACCTCCACATCCCCTTCCATCCCGCAAGCCCTTATTACCTCAATCGTCCTTTCCACTATGTCCTCTCGTTCGCCGAAGCCCCTTTTTATCTCCACTACTACCGGGATTTTGCCTTTGGCCCAACTCAGCACTTCTTCCAATAGGGGGATTTTAGCCCCGGCGAATTCTGGCCCGAACCACTTGCCGGCATCAAGCTTGCGGATTTCTTCCCAAGTCAATTCCCCGATGAGCTTGCGCAAGCCGGTTGTGCGCTCCAAGGAATCATCGTGGCAGACTACAATCTCCCCATCCCTGGTTATGTGGACGTCAAGCTCAATCATGTCTACTCCCAGTTCCAAGGCCTTCTGAAAAGAGGGGAAAGTGTTTTCCGGGGCGTAACCTTTAGCCCCTCGGTGACCGAGGATTAAAGTCCTGTCTTGAGCTTTTAAAGGGAAAGGCATGGTTTTCCTCCTGGCTTAAGAGTAATACCCGCGGTACTGCGGCGGGAGCAGGGAGGCAATCTCCCTCATGATTTTCTCCGTGAAGGATTCTATCAAGGCTTTATCCCTGGAGAAGGGCGGTGGATAAATTGGCTTGCCGAAGGTTAAGGATAGGCGGGGCCTACGGAACCGCAGGAGCTTCTCCACGGCGTCCTCGGTTCCGGTTATAGCCGTGGGGATGACTGGCACCTGGGCTTTCATTGCCAAGTAAGCTACTCCATTCCGGGCTTTCTCCAGAGCTTTGGAAGGGCTACGGCGTGCCTCGGGCGCCAGAGCCAAGGCTTTGCCTTGAGCCAATACTTCCAAGGATGATTGGATTACTTTGCGGTCAAACTCATCGCGGTGCACTGGTATAGTCCCGTAGAGGCGGAGGAGCTGGCCTGTAAAAGGCACTTTATACAAATCGGCCAAAGCTATGCCTTCCACCTCCCTCGGAGCGAAGGCCACCACCAGAGGAGCATCCAAGTGGCCTAAATGGTTTATGGCGATGATAACCGCCCCCTTCTTGGGCACATTCTCCTGCCCTTGAACTTTTACCTTTGTGAGCAGTCGGAACAAAACCCTTAAGATTGGAACGGCAAGCCTGCGGAAAATCTTCCTAAGCATCGCCGATTAACTCTAAGACTTTGCGGTAGACTTCGTCTATGCCCATGGAAGTGGTATCAATGATAATGGCGTCTTCGGCCGGGTGGAGTGGGGCAACGTAGCGAGTGCTATCTATCCTATCCCTGTCCCGCATTGTTTCCAGGACCTCTTGGTAAGAGATGTCTTTGCCTCTGGCCAGGAGCTCCTTCCATCGTCTCCTTGCCCTCTCCTCCAAAGAGGCATCAAGGTAAATCTTGAGGTCAGCCTCCGGAAGCACAACCGTTCCGATGTCCCTTCCGACCACGACGATTCTCCCTTTCAGGCCAATGCGGCGTTGCTGGTTTAGGAGGGCTTTCCTAACCCCTGGGTAAGCGGAGACAATTGAAACAACCCTGTCCACTTCGGGCCTTCGGATATCCCAAGTTACATCTTCCCCATCCACGAAAACAGAGCATTGCCTCCCATCCTGGACGGTAGGGGTGGTGACTTCAATGTGGAGGGAAAAGGCGAGGGCGGTGATTGATTCTTCATCCTCCACGGGTATTCCTCGCTTGATGGCAATCCAAGTTATTGCCCTGTACATGACCCCGGTATCAAAGTAAGTGTAACCGAGCTCCCGAGCGAGCCTTTCGCCCAAGGTGCTTTTCCCTGCAGCTGCTGGCCCGTCTATCGCTATGATTGATGGCCTCATTTTTTACCCCCTTTGGCTTCTCAATAAATTATCCACGCTTAGGCCTTGCCGGGCAAATCGGGCTCCTTTTCGGATTTGAGGTCATTGCGAGGCGGCTTAAGCCTCCTAAGCAATCTTCCCATGGAAGGAGATTGCTTCGCCCCCTCCACCCCCCATTGCCCACCCCCGCTGGCTTAGGGTTTGCCGGCGTTCTGGGCCCCACTCGTGGCGGGGTGGCTAATTTGGGCAACTCGCCCCCTCTTTTGAATTTGTGGGGGACACGGCCAGGGGGCTTTGCCCCCTGGACCCCCTTGGCCCATCCTCGTAGGCTGAGGGTTCACCAGCGTCCTGGGTCCCCCTCGTGGCGGGGTGACAAGAGTTAACTGCTTTCCCCTTCTTTGAAAATTTGGGGGCACATCCCCCGAACCCCCTGGGGGGGGGGGGGGGGGGGGGGGGGGCGGCGCCCCCGC
>JAPWUT010000065.1 GCA_028275425.1 Anaerolineae bacterium
AGTCGCCCACATCAGCAACCCCGCCACGAGTGGGACCCAAAACGCCGGCAAACCCTCAGCCTACGGGGGTGGGCAAAGGGGGTCCAGGGGGCAAAACCACTGACCTAACCCCCTGACCCCCTTCCTTGCGAGGGAAGGGGGAAAATTTGGCAGGGTTCTCCCGGCCGGGGGAAAGGTCAGCCTACGAGTGGGACCCAAAACGCCGGCAAACCCAAAGCCAACGGGGGTGGGCAAATGGGGGTCCAGGGGGGCGAAGCCCCCATGGCAGGGGGTCTGGGGGATGTGCCCCCAGAACAAAATAGGGGGCGAGTCGCCCACCTCAGCAACCCCGCCACGAGTGGGACCCAAAACGCCGGCAAACCCAAAGCCAACGGGGGTGGGCAAAAACGGGGGGTCCAGGGGGGCGAAGCCCCCATGGCCAATAGTTTGGCTTTTCGCCACCAGTTTGATATAATTCCCTTGAGAAGAGGGGGATAAATGCAACTCCTTTACCTTCTTGCGGACAGGGTTGGACTCTTCTTCTTTTATTTTTTCACCCTCCTGATGCTTCAGGCGGGGGCATTCTTAGCCTACACCCTTCAGAACCGCTTCAGAGATGGGAAGGCTTTACCCATCCTCATCTCCTTCGCTTCTGCACTCCTTTTGCACTTCCTCCTCCTGATCGCCATAGTTTTAGCTCCAGCCTTCGGAGTTCAAACGGTAACTCTATTGCCTCCGTTGGAACGCCTGGTTGGCTTCGCCTCCCTGGCTTTATTCATTTGGGCCTTCGCTTCCCTAACCCTTCGCCCCACCACTCGCCACACCCTACTTCTCCTAACCCTTGCCTTGGCCTTGTTCATTTACCTGGCCGATGCTCTGACTTGGCCATCTCTCTCCGCAAGCCAAGAATACAATACCTCTGTAAGGGCTTTGGTCTGGGGGCTTTCAAGCGCCTTCCTCGGCTTTGGAGGGGCTTTGGGTGCCCTACTGGGGCTTGGTGAACCGCTCTCGGTGGGCTTCTTCCTGGCCCTTTCCCTCGGCCACTTGCTCCAGGCCCTGAACCCGCAGGGCCTCCAAGGGATGCCGTTGTGGGTTCGCTGGGCTGAACTTGTGGCTTATCCTCTCCTGCTTCTGCCCTTGTTGAGAGACCTTTCCTCGTTACCCCAACCGGAAGAATCGCCCCAAGTAGCTGAAGCCTTGAGCTTTGTCAAGTTCTACGAGGCCGCTTACAAGGGCACATTCTCCATAGACCTCCCAGTCGTTATGGAAAATGTGGCGGTTGGAATCGCCAAGGCTCTAAATATGCCCATAAGCTTTGTGCTTCTGATGGATGAGGAAAATCCGGACCTGGCCCACGTGGCCGTTTTTTCAGATGGGGGCGTTAAAAAGTTCAAGCTGAATTTACCGCAGAACCCTTTCCTTGAAGAAGCCCTCAGGCTCAGTGAACCGGCATTAATCCACGATTATGCTTCCCTACGTGCGTGGGAGCAAATACTGGGCCTCAAGCTCCAAACCCTGGCCCTTTCACCGATAGTAAGCCGTGGCGCTACGCTCGGCTTAACAGGCGCTTGCTCACCGGAGTATTACCCCTTACCCGAATGGCAATTGAAGCTCTTAAGGACCATAGCCGGAGAAATGCGCTTGGCAGTGGAGAGGGCCAGGATTTACCACTCACTGGAGAGGAAAATAGAAGACCTATCCTGGGAGATTCGCAACAAGGAAAAGCTTATAACCCGCTACGAATCCCTCCTCAAAGAGGCTAAGGAGCAAAGGGCCGAAGAAAGTCAGGAGATTTTTGACCGCGTCGCTTTCCTGGAAGAGAGAACCAAAGAGCTGGAAGCGGCGCTGGAGAAAGCTCGCCAGGAAGCGGAGGAATTAAAGGCCCAGGCTATGGCCGAATCGGCTAAAGCTAAAGCGCTTCAAGAGCAGCTAAAGAGCCTGGTGGAAAAAGGCAAACCCTCGGATGAATTCCTCAACTCCATACCCATAGGCCTCATAGTGGCCGATGCCACAGGTAAAGTTAGCTGGTGCAATGAGACAGCCGAAGAACTTTTAGGGTGGCCTTTGAAAGAATTTTCCGGACAGCCCCTTTCCAGCCTCAGTGATAGCCCTCAGTGGCTTGCGGCCGTGGAGAAAATCTTGGCCGGAGAGAGCCGAGCTATTGCCCTACTGGAAATCGGAAAGAAAACCTTAAGAGCGGAGCTCGCCCATTCCGGCTCCAGCGTGTTCTTAACCCTTTCTGACGTCACAGCTGAAGTTGAAGCGGCCAGGAACAAAGACCGACTCATGGCTTCACTCGCTTCCGATATACGCAATCCCCTCACAATCATCATCGGTTACACTGACCTGCTCCTGAGTGAATCAGTTGGGCTTGTGGGTGAAATGCAACGGCGCTTCCTGCTCAAGATAAAGGCTGCTGTGGAGAAACTGCACAAATTCGTCAACGACCTCCTCAACTTGGCAGCCATTGAGAGCGGCTCCTTCAGCCTAAAGTTTACCCTGGTAGAAGTTGAAGAGCTCTTAGGAGAAACAATGGCCTTGGTTCGGGCCCAGATGGAAGCAGCTGGAGTTAAGTTAGAGGCAAAGGTTCAGGAAGGCTTACCACCCATAGAAGTTGATTTTGACAGCATCCGCTATACGCTCAGCACTTTGCTTTCCAACGCGATAGCGTGCTCCCCGCCAGGCAGCACAGTAAGGGTGGAAATCACCGCTGAGCCTCCGGAAGGCAAACCGGATTTCCTCAAGGTAGCAGTTACAGACGCCGGTGGTGGAATCGCTTCCGAAGACCTAAGCGCAGTCTTCACCCGCTTCGCTTTCCCGAACCAAAGCTTAATCCGTGGCCTTGGGGAAAAGGGCGTTGGCCTTTCTTTGGTAAAGACCCTCGTAGAACTTCACGGAGGCCGCATCTGGGCCGAAAGCACCATGGGGGTCGGAACCACGTTCTTCGTCCTCCTACCTTTCCGGCAGGAAAATTCCGTATCCGAGGGGAAGGGATGGGAGAAAGAGGATACCAAATAGCTGCGGGCATAGCTGCTGCAGCTTTCATGATCATAACCGTAGCGGTGGCTTTCTTGCTGAGCTCGCAGGTCCAGCCCTCGGTTAAACCTTACCCTTCCCCCACTTTTAGTTCCCCTACCCTGACTTCTCTTCCCCCATCTCCCATCCCGACCTTTTCCCCAACCCTTTTGCCGACTTTTACCCCTACCCCTTATTGTTTGCCTCCTTATGGCTGGACCATTTACGTAGTTAAGCCTGGGGACTCTCTTAACTCCATAGCCGCTCGTTACCGAACCACGGTTGAAGCCTTGATGTATGCCAACTGCCTTACTTCTACTCGCCTTACCCAGGGCCAAAGGCTCTACGTTCCACCTTTACCCCCTACTTCCACTCCTGTTCCCCCCTCTCCTCCGGTATGCATCCCCCCTTATGGCTGGAGGCCTTACGTAGTTCAGCCTGGCGATACACTCTACTCCTTAGCGGCCAGGTTCGGGACCACAGTCCAGGCCATAATGCGAGCTAACTGCCTCAATCGCTACTACCTTTACACCGGTGAAATCATCTACCTTCCTCCTTACTTTACCCCTACCCCAACTCGCCGGCCAACCCCCACTTTGACGCCAACGCGCACCGTTACCCCCACTTTGACCCCAACCATCACCGTAAGCCCTACGCTAACCCTTACCCCTATCCCGACTGAATTGCCTACCCTGACCCCAATGCCTACGGAAGCCCCCACTCCTGTCCCAACCGAATCCCCCACTTTACCCCCGGAGCCTACATCAAGCCCTGCTCCTACTGAATCTCCCACCCCGTCCCCGGCACCTCCAGAGACCATAACACCAACTCCAACCTCGTGAACGGGGGATGGAGGGGGCGCAGCCCCCTCCCAGGGGGCTTGGGGGATGTGCCCCCAAAATTTTCGAAGAAGGGGCGAGTTGCCAACTCTTGCACACCCGCCACGAGTGGGACCCAAAACGCTGGCAAACCCTCAGCCCGCGGGGGTGGGAAAACGGGAGGTCCAGGGGGGCGAAGCCCCCATGGCAGGGGGCCGTGGGGGATGTGCCCCCAAAATTTTCAAAATTCACCCTTCCCCCCTCACTCTAAGAGCTTGTCAAAAAAGCCGACAGCCCGTAAAATATTCTTACGGGAAGCATGCTGAGCGAGATTACCATAAGAAATTTCGCCATAATTGACGAGCTGCACCTGAGCTTGAAAAGAGGCTTCAACGTCTTCACCGGGGAAACAGGTGCAGGTAAATCTATTATCATTGACGCCATAAGCACCCTCCTTGGAGGCCGCACCTCAAGCGAAGTCATAAGGTCGGGAACAGAAGGAGCTTACATAGAAGGCGTTTTCATCCTTGACGAAGCCCAAGCTTCTCTCATAAGGCCAATCCTCCAGGAATACGGCTTAGAACCCGAAGATAACACCCTCATCATATCCAGAGAAATTCGGGAGGGAAGGAGCATATGCCGGATAAACGGCCGGGCTATTCCTGCTGGAGTGCTGGCCCAGATAACCCAGTATCTGATTGACATCCACGGCCAAAGCGAACACTTGGCCCTCCTTAGCCCGGCACGCCAAAGGGAGTTCCTGGACCGCTACGGGGGTTTGGAGGAGCTAAGAAACCAAGTGGCGGAAAAAGTCCGGCGCCTAAGGGAAGTAAGGGCAACCCTGGAAAAGCTCAAGCGCGATGAGAGGGAAATAGCCAGACGCATAGACCAGCTGGAATACCAGGTTCAGGAGATAACCGCAGCTAATTTGAGGCCTGGAGAGGACGAAGAACTGGCTCAAGAAAGGCGCCGCCTATTGAACGCCGAAAAGCTCCAAGCTTTAGCCGATGAGGTTTACATCGCCCTCTACGAAGGGGCTGAAGGGGAAGGCTCAGCTTTGGACCTCATGGCCAAAGCGCTCAATGCCCTCCAGGGGCTGGGGAAAATAGAGCCAGAAATGGAAAAACTCTGCAAAGGCTTGGAGGAAGCTATCGCCTGGACTGAAGAAGTAGCCCATCAGGTCCGAGCTTACCGAGACAGCATTGAATTCAGCCCAGAAAGGCTACAGCAAGTAGAAGAGCGCCTCCAGCTCATAAACTCCCTCAAGCGCAAGTATGGCGATACCATTGAGGAAATCTTGGAGTATGCGGAAAGGGCTAAAGAGGAACTACTGGAAATCTCCACAAACCAGGAGAGGATAGAGGAGCTGGCCAAGGAAGAGGAAAAGCTTCTTCACGAGATAGGCGCTTTAGCCTATGAGCTTTCCCAGAAGCGCAGGGAAGCAGCCATCTCTTTGGCCGAAGGGGTGGAGAAGCACTTGGCGGACCTGGGGATGGCCAAAACCCGCTTCCAGGTAAGCATAACTTGGAAAGAAGACCCGGACGGGGTTTGGGTTGGCGATAAGCGCTATGCCTTTGATTCCTCAGGTATTGACCGGGTTGAATTCTTAGTCTCTACAAACCCTGGGGAACCCCTCAAACCCTTGGCCAAAGTAGCCTCTGGCGGTGAAACATCCCGCCTGATGCTGGCTTTGAAAACCGTCCTCTCAAGCGCCGACGATACCCCAACCTTAATCTTTGACGAGATAGATGCGGGCATAGGCGGCAGGATGGGGGCTATAGTAGGGGAAAAGATGTGGCGCCTATCAAGGTATCACCAGGTCCTATGCGTGACCCACCTACCCCAATTGGCCGCTTACGGTGATGCTCACTTTCGGGTGGAAAAAGTAGAGGTAAGCGAGCGCACGGTGACCAGGGTTAAAGCCCTTGAGGGGGAGACAAGAGTAGAAGAGTTAGCGCAGATGCTTGGGCCTTCAACCCCCCTTGCTCGCCAAAGCGCTGAAGAACTCCTGCGGCAGATAGAAGCCTTTAAATCCTCAATCCGCACTTAACCACCTGGCAATTTGCCTCACACACCGGATGCCCCCTGGAATACCATAGCGAGCCCCGAAGGCGGCGAAGCAATCCTCAGGCCTGCTCGCAATGACTTCTAAAGAAATGGCAGGTAGCCTACTCTTGCCAACCCTGCCACGAGCGAGCCCCAAAACGCTGGCAAACCCTCAGCCTACGGGGGTGGGCAAAACGGGGGTGGAGGGGGCGCAGCCCCCTCCCAGGGGGCTTGGGGGATGTGCCCCCAAAATCTTCAAAGAAGGGGCAAGCAGCTAACTCTTACCACCCCGCCACGAGTGGGGCCCAAAACGCTGGCAAACCCTCAGCCTACGGAGGTGGGCAAAACGGGGGTGGAGGAGGCGCAGCCCCCCTCCCAGGGGGCTTGGGGGATGTGTCCCCAAAATCTTCAAAGAAGGGGCGAGCAGCCAACTCTTACCACCCCGCCACGAGTGGGGCCCAAAACCCTGGCAAACCCTAAGCCCACGAGGGTGGGCAAAACGGGGGGTCCAGGGGGCGAAGCCCCACGGCTAAAAATTCATGCCACTTGGTAACCTTCCTCACGGAGGAGGTCCCTCAAAAGGCGAGCTGTGTCCACCGCCTGCCCCCGCCAATGGTTGTTGGCGAAGGCAAAAACTACCCCCGCTTTCTCCTGAAGGTACCCTATCTTCGGGACCCACTCCTCTAACTCTTCCCGGCTATAAGTGTAATCGTAGCGCTCCCAGGCCTCCTCGTGCTCCCACCACTTCTCCTTGTTGCGGCCGTGAAATCGCACATAAGCTACGTTGGAGGTAGCCTCTGCGATTGGGGGAATGAGGCCTTTAAGAGGTGGTTCATCCACGCAGCAAAAGCCCAAATCGTTCTCCCGGAGGAAATCAAATGTTTCCTTGGTGAGCCACCTGGCATTGCGAAACTCTATCACCAGTGGGAAATCGGCCATTTTCCCCCGCAGAGCCTTCAAGTATTCCCTGTTCTCCTGCGAGGGGGCAAAGGAATAAGGGAATTGGGCCAGAATGCAGCCCAGTTTTCCCTCTTGAGCCAGAGGTTCTATACCTGCCAGGAACTCTCGGAAATCGGCATCAGTTGCCTCGCGGGAATGGGTTATACCCTGATAGGCTTTGACGGTGAAGAGGAAGCCTTTGGGAACCCTACGAGCCAGCCCTTTCAAAGTGGAGCGGTCAGGCTGACGGTAATAGGTGAAGTTTAGCTCGCAGGCCTTGAAGTGGCGGGCATAATAGGAGAGCCAGAGGTAAGGAGCTAAGCCCTCAGGGTAGAAAGGGCCAACCCAATCATCGTAACTGAAACCGCTCGTCCCTACGTAAATCATCCCTACATCCTTTCCGGCGCCTTCACGCCCATAAGCTTGAGGACTTTCCCCAATATTATCTGGGTAGCTTTGACCAACTTCAAGCGGGCCATAGTGATTTCCCTATCTTCCGGGCTTGAAGAAAGGACCCGGCAATCGCGGTAGAACAAGTGGAAAGCGCTGGCCAGCTCCTGCGAGTAAAAGGCCAAGTGATGAGGAGCCAATTGGTTCACCACCAGCTCAATTATCTCCGGCAGCCGGACAAGCTGCCTTATGAGGGCCAACTCACGCGGGTGGGTGAGGAGCCGGACATCCCCTTGAGAATAGTCCAAATCGCCAGCATTCCGGAAGATGCTGCAGATGCGAGCATGGGCATACTGAACGTAGTAAACCGGGTTTTCGGAAGATTGCTGGACAGCCAAATCAAGGTCAAAATCCATGTGGCTTGAAGGGGCCCGGGCCAAGAGGAAGAACCGGACAGCATCGGGCCCCACTTCTTCGGCCAGTTCCCGCAGCGTTATTATCTCCCCAGTCCTTTTGGAAAGCCTCACCTCCTTCCCGCCCCTCTTAAGAGTCACCATCTGGTACAGGACCACCGAAAGCCTTTCGGGGTCAAGCCCGAAAGCCTTCATCATTGCCTTCATCCTCGGCACGTGCCCCTGGTGGTCGGCCCCCCAGACATCAATCACCCAATCAAAACCACGCCGGAAGAATTTATCGTAATGGTAGGCGATGTCGGAAGCGAAATACGTTGGCTCGCCCGTCCGGCGCACTATGACGTTATCTTTATCCTCGCCCAATTCGGAAGAGACAAACCAAATTGCTCCATCCTTCTCGGCGATGAACCCCTTTTCCCTGAGGATTTCCATGACCTTCTCAAACAAGCCATCCCTGTAAAGGCTTCGTTCTGAGAACCAATTATCGTAGCGGACCCCGATGAATTCCAGGTCGGCCTTTATCCTGGCCAGCATCTTCTCCAGGCCTATTTCCCCGATAGCTTCTATTGCCTTTTCCCTCGGCATGTGCAGGAACTTATCCCCCTCTTCCGAGGCTATCTCTCGGCCGAGTTCTACCATGTAAGAGCCACGGTAACCCTGTTCGGGGATAGGCTCATCAACTCCCAGGGCTTGGGCATAGCGGGCGAAGAGCGTTTCGGCAAAGAGGCGCATCTGTGTTCCGGCATCGTTGACGTAATACTCACGCTGGACTTTGTAGCCTGCCGCCTCTAAGACATTGGCCAGCACATCCCCAATCACTGCGTTGCGGCCTGAGCCCACGGTTA
>JAPWUT010000066.1 GCA_028275425.1 Anaerolineae bacterium
TTTGCCAGCGTTTTGGGTCCCACTCGGGGACGGGGATGCATCCCTTGATTTGACAAGCAAGAAAATTTGTGGTATACTGACTACCGGTCAGTAAATGACCGATGGTCAGTCCCGAGGGCGGGCTTATGGCAACAAGCGAGAGAAGGGCCAGGGAAAAGGAACAGAGAAGGCTTGAAATTTTGGAAGCAGCCCGCGAGGTTTTCTCCACTAAGGGAATCGCTGAAGCTACTGTTGAGGATGTAGCGGCAGCCGCTGAGCTTGGCAAAGGCACTATTTACCTCTATTTTTCCAGCAAAGAGGAAATCCTCGCCCACCTCCTTTTGGAAGGATTTGACATCCTCTTGGGAAAGCTTACTGAAGCCTATGCCCCGTCCCAGGATTTGGCCCCAACGGAAAGGCTTGGTCGCCTAACTGCAGCTTACTTGAACTTCTTCAAAGAAAACCCCTTCTACTTCCGCTTAATGGTGGCCTTTGACCGCGGCCGCCTCCATGAGAAGATTCCACCCGAGCTTGGGGAGGAGATAAAGGCTAAGAATCAGGAGGCTCTCCAGTGGGTGGCAAGGGCGGTTAACGATGGCATCAAGAAGGGCGTATTTCGCCCTTGTGACCCCTGGCTTACCGCCGCGGCTTTGTGGGCATCTATCCACGGCGTCATCGTCCTCATGTCCATACCCTTTAGGAGAGAGCTTTTGGGATTCTCCCTGGAGCAAATGGCCGAAGCCACATCGTTGCTGCTTTTAAAAGGCCTTGAAAATTCCGCACAAAAGGAGGGAACATGAAAGAGGTAGTAATTGTAGCCGGAGTTAGGACCCCTGTGGGCAAGCATGGAGGGGCTTTCAGGGACCTGCCGGCCCAACACCTGGCGGCTGTGGTGATTGAAGAACTCCTCAAGCGCACTCAGATAGACCCCAACCTGATAGACGAGGTGATTTTTGGCTGCATAGGCCAGTACTCCGATGCCCCCAACGTTGCCCGTGTCGCCGCCCTAATGGCTGGGGTCCCGGTCCATGTCCCCGCCTATACCGTCCAGCGCAACTGCGCCTCCGGAATCCAGCCCATAACCTGTGCCTATCAAGCCATCCAAGCTGGGGATGGCGAAATCTTCATCGTAGGCGGGACTGAGAGCATGAGCACTGCTCCTTACTGCGTAAGAGGGGCGCGCTGGGGCCTCAGGCTCCGCAGCACCGAGTTCATTGATACCCTATGGGAAGGCCTCACCGACCCCCTCTGTGGCCAGATAATGGGCCGCACCGCCGAGAACTTGGCCATGCTCTACGGCATCACCAGAGAAGAGCAGGATAAGTATGCCGTCCAGAGCCACCGCAAGGCATTCATGGCTACCAGGATGGGCAAGTTCAAGGAAGAGATAGTCCCAGTTGTGGTGAGCAAGAAAGCAGCCGGCCAAGAGGTGGCCCCGGAAATCGTCAGTGAGGATGAGACAATCAACCCCAGCCTTACGGTGGAAAGGGCTGCCCTCTACCCACCGGTCTTCATGAAAGGCGGGACTGTAACCCCGGCCAATGCCTGCCCCATAAGCGATGGCGCCGCTGCCCTCTTGGTCATGACTGCGGAGAAGGCCAAAGCCTTGGGCTACGAACCCATGGCCTACATCCGCAGCTACGCCTATGCTGCCGTTCCTCCGGAGATAATGGGAATTGGGCCGGCAAGGGCAATCCCATTGGCCCTCAAGAAGGCAGGCCTCATCCTCAAAGACATTGACCTCATTGAGCTCAACGAAGCCTTTGCCGCTCAGGTCCTGGCCGTGGGCAGGGAAATGGAAAAGTACGGCTGGGATTGGGATAAAGTCAACGTCAACGGCGGAGCCATCGCCCTCGGTCACCCGGTAGGGTGCACTGGAGCCAAACTTACCGTCACCATAATCCACGAGATGAAGCGCCGCAACGCCCAGTTCGGCCTCGTCACGATGTGCGTCGGTGGCGGCCAGGGAGGCGCACTCATCCTGGAGAGAAAATGAAGGAGGGGATGAGCCATGATAACCCAATGGGTTGATGAAAGCGTATTGGCCAAAGGCAAGGAAATCTACCTCAAAATCAAGGACCAGCTTGAGCCGACCCACAACGGCAAAATCGTGGCCATTGACGTGGACTCGGGCGAATACTTCGTCGGGGATACCCTGCTTGAGGCCAACGATAAAGCCCGGGAAAAGTACCTAAACAAGCAGCTGTATTTTGCCCGCATCGGAACAGATGTGGCTATGGCCATAAGGGTTTGGTAATCCCAAAAAGGAGGGTAAGCCATGTACATCTTTAAAGCTGGAGTAGTTGGCGCCGGAACGATGGGCGCCGATATAGCTCAAGTGATAACCTATGCTGGACTCCCAGTAGTAGTGAAGGACATTGACCAGAAGATCCTGGACAGAGCCGTGGAGAGAATCCGCTCCATCTACCAGCGCCAGGTAGAGAAGGGCAGGATGACCCCAGGCGATGTGGAGTCCAAGCTGGCCCTCGTCACCACCACCCTCACCTATGACGGCTTTGAGGATGTGGACATAGTCATAGAAGCCGTCCCTGAGAACATTGAGCTTAAGAAGAGGGTGTTCAAAGAGCTGGACGAAGTTTGCCCTTCCAACACCATCTTCGCCTCCAACACTTCCGCTCTCTCCATCACCGAAATGGGGGCGGCTACGAAGCGGCCCAACAAGATGATTGGGATGCACTTCTTCAACCCCGCCCACATAATGAAACTGGTAGAGGTAATCCCTGGCCTGGACACGGACCAGGAGACCATTGACAGCGTGGTCATGTTCGCCGAAACCCTGCGCAAGATACCGGTTGTGGTCAAGGAATGCCCTGGCTTCCTGGTCAACAGGCTCCTTATGCCCTACCTGAACGAGGCCACCTGGGCCCTGGCCGAGGGGGCTGCCACTGCCGCCGAAATTGACAAGGCTATGACCGAATTTGGCTGGCCGATGGGGCCCTTCACCCTCATGGACATGCTCGGGCTTGATGTCTGCTACCACGTAGGGGCTTACCTCTACAGCGAGTACGGGGATAGGATGCAGCCTTGCCCACTCTTTGAGGAAATCTACAAGATGGGCCGCTACGGCGAGAAAACCGGGGCCGGCTTCTATGGCTACGGTGACCAGACCGATGAGCCTGTGAAGGAGGCCATAAGGAGGCTGCAGAAAGAAGGCAAAGTCCCCACCGGAACTGAGTTCAGCTGGGAGCGCCTCATAATGCCCATGATTAACGAAGCCGTCCTCTGCCTTATGGAGAACATCGCTGCCGTTAACGATATTGACTTGGCCATGATGGCCGGGACAGGCATGACCTACAAGGGCGAGAGGATGGGGCCTCTCCAGCTGGCCGATACCTTGGGGCTTGACTACGTCCTGGAGAAGCTTCAGGAATTCCATGCCAAGTATGGTGAGCGCTTCCGCCCAGCCCGCCTCCTCAAACTGAAGGTCAAGGCCGGCCACTTGGGCAAGAAGGTGGGCAAGGGCTTCATGGAGTATGCATAGCCGGTGCAGGGGGTATGGATAGAAGGGGGGTCGGGGATTGACCCCGGCTCCCCGCCCCTATAAAACCTTAGGAGGAATGAACCATGGGAGAGTACCAGAATATCCATGTCTCAATTGAGGACCGAATCGCTATCCTCACCATTGACCACCCTCCGGCCAACGCTTTTGACACCCAGACCGTTACCGAGCTCTACCAGGCATTCAACGAAGCCCTCCAGAACGATGAGGTCAAAGTAATCATAATCACTGGAGCAGGGCAATTCGCTTTCGTGGCCGGAGCTGATATCAACGAGATAAACAAGCTCAAGGGGTACGAGGATGCCAAGGAAGTAGTCCTCAAGGGCCAGGAACTTTTCAACATAATTGAAAACTCCCCTAAGCCGGTAATCGCCGCCATAAACGGGGTCTGCCTGGGAGGCGGTAACGAGCTGGCTATGGCCTGCCACATCCGCATCGCCTCCGATAGGGCCCGCTTCGGCCAGCCCGAAATAAACCTCGGAATAATGCCTGGCTGGGGCGGAACTCAGCGCCTCCCGAGGCTCTTGGGCAAAGGCAAGGCCTTTGAACTCCTCCTCACCGGCGACATGATTACTGCCCAGGAAGCTTACCGAATCGGCCTTGTGAACAAGGTCGTCCCCGCCGGTGAGGTGCTCAAGGCGGCCAAGGACCTGGCCAAGAAGATTGCTTCTAAAGGAAAGCTCGCCATTGAAGCCATAATTGATGCCGTCAACAAGGGCATGGAGATGAGCCTCAAGGACGGCCTCCTCTACGAAGCCGACCGCTTTGCCCGGCTCTGCGAGACCGAGGACATGCGAGAAGGAGTGCGGGCTTTCCTTGAGAAGCGCCAGCCCCAATTCAAGGACCGATAACCTTCTTGTGGGGGGTGAAGGCACACTGCCGCTTTCAACGCCGTTAAGCCTTCACCCCCAACCCTTGAAGAGAGGAGGGAGGTATGGACTTCACCCTTAGCGAAGAACACCAGATGTTCCGAAGCATGTTCCGGGATTTCGCCCAGAAAGAAGTGGCCCCTCTGGCCCAGACCACTGACCATGAAGAGAAGCCCCCCTTGGAAATACTCAAGAAGATGGCCGAGCAGGGCTTCTTGGGCGCAACCTTCCCCGAAAAGTACGGCGGCTCAGAGCTTGACAACCTCGGCTACTGCTTCCTGATGGAAGAAATGGCCGGGGCCTGCATGTCCACTGCCCTCACCTTACACGTCCACCTCGGCCTTGCCGGAAACACAATCCTGAGGGAAGGGACAGAAGCCCAGAAGGAGAAATACCTTCCGGACATGGCCGAGGGCACAAAGCTTGGAGCATTCGCCCTCACTGAACCCGAAGCCGGGAGCGATGCGGCAGCCATAAGGACCGTGGCGGTGAAGAAAGGGGACGAATACATCCTCACCGGAAACAAGCTCTGGGTCACCAATGCCGGTATAGCCGATATCTTCATAGTCTTCGCCAAGACCGACCCCCAAGCTGGGGCGAGGGGGATAAGCGCCTTCATAGTGGAGAAAAGCTTCCCAGGCTTCAAAGTAGGGCGGAGGGAGCGCCTCCTCGGCTTAAGGGGCGTGGTTTGCAATCCCATCTACCTTGAGGAATGCCGAGTTCCGGCCGAAAACCTCCTGGGCCAGGAAGGGGAAGGGTTCAAGATTGCTATGAGGGCACTGGACTACGCCCGCCTGGGAACGGCAGCCATGTGCCTGGGCTTAGCCGAGGCTGCCCTTAGGGAAGGCTCCCGCTACGCCACCGAGCGCTCCCAATTTGGCGGCCCCATTGCCCTCAAGCAAGCCATCCAAAACTACGTGGCCGAATCGGCCATCAAGATAGAAGCCCTCCGTCACCTGGTGGAATACACCGCTTGGCTTGCCGACAAGGGCGAAAGGTTCACCAAAGAAGCGGCCATGGCCAAAGCCTTCGGAGGAGAAATAGTCCGTTGGGTAGCTGATAGAATGCTTCAGGTCCATGGAGGCTACGGCTACATGAGAGAATACACCATTGAGAGGATTTACCGCGATGCCCGTGCCCTCTCCATAATTGAAGGCACTACCGAAATCCAGCGCTTCATCGTAGCCTCCGATATATTCTCTGGCTATGGCCTCAAGATTAAGCCTTAAAGGGGAGGTGGCTATGGATTTCTCCTTCAGCAAAGAACATCAAATGCTTAGAAGGATGGCTCGGGAGTTCGCCGAAAGAGAGGTCCTCCCCATCGCCAAAGCCATTGACGAAGAACACCGAGTCCCGATGGACGTAGTAAAGAAGGCCGCCGAGCTTGGCCTCCTGGGAGTTCCTTTCCCCCAGAAATACGGAGGAATGGGGGCCGGGGAGATAGGCTACTGCATCGTCGCCGAAGAGCTGGGCAAGGTCTCTTCCTCCTTCGCTACAATCATAGGAGCCCACATCGGCATAGGGGCGATGGCCATATACCTTGGGGGGAACGAGGAGCAAAAGAAGAAATACCTTACCCCCCTCGCCCGTGGGGAAAAGATTGCCGCCTTTGCCCTGACTGAAGCCGGAGCGGGCTCCGATGCTGCAGCCATCAAAACCAGAGCCGTAAGGGATGGCAATTACTTCATCCTCAACGGCACCAAACAATTCATCACCAACGGCGACATAGCCGATATCATAACCGTGATGGCCGTGACAGACCCCTCGCTTGGCCCCAGGGGAGGAATAACAGCTTTCATCGTGGAAAGGGAATACCCGGGCGTCAGAATCGGCAAACTTGAGGACAAGATGGGCATCCGCGGGTCCAGCACCGCCGAAATCATCCTGGAAGACGTCCGGGTCCCCAAAGAAAACATCCTGGGGCCATTCGGGGCAGGGTTCATAGTCTTCATGCAGAGCTTGGACATGGGCCGGCTCACCCTGGGTGCAGCTTGCCTTGGCGGAGCCCAGACTGCTCTCAGGATGGCCATGGAATGGGCGGCTATGAGGGAACAGTTCGGCGAACCCATAGCCCATAAGCAATCCATACAATGGATGATAGCCGAGCTGGCCACGGAAATAGAAGCCCTGAGGAGCTTGGTCTATAGGACCGCTTGGCTTGTAGACACAAGGCAACCCTTTACCCGCTACGCCGCCATGTGCAAGATGTACGGCTCCGAAGTGGCCTCCAAAGCCGTAAACATCGCCCTCCAGATTTACGGTGCGATGGGCTACTCCCGCGACTTCGTGGTAGAGCTGATGTACCGCGATGCCAAGATTGCCGAAATCTACGAAGGGACAAACGAAATCCAGCGCATCGTTATCGCCGAAAACCTCTTCCGTGACTTTGGCGTAAGGATAAGACCGTAAAAGGAGTGGAGCCTATGAGGGTGATTGTCCCTATCAAGCAGATAAGAGACCCCAGAGGGGTAAAAGCAGACCCGAGGCGGCAGCAAGTAACACTTGAGGAAGCTGAACTTGTCATAAATCCAACTGACCGGAACGCCTTAGAAGAGGCCCTCGTCCTCAAAGACAAGCTTGGGGCAAAGGTTACAGTCATCTCCATAGGAGGCCCGGAGGTGGAAGACTCCATAAGGGAAGCCTGGGCCTGCGGTGCCGACGAGGGCATCCTACTTTCGGACGAACTTCTGGCCAAGGCCGATTTCCGCGGGGCAGCCTTAGCTTTGGCCAAAGCGATTCAAAAACTCGGGGATTTTGACCTCATAATCGCCGGCGCTATGGCTGCCGACACCTGCCAGGGGCAACTGGGGCCGAGGCTTGCTGCCGCTTTAGATATACCATGCGTGAACGATGTCTACCGCATCCTGGAAGTTTCGGGAGGGAAGGCGAGGGTGATAAGGGGCTGGGATGAGAAATTCCTGGAAGTAGAGGTTGAGCTTCCGGCCGTCCTGTGCATTGCCCCTGGAGCCAATGTTCCTCGTCTCCCTCATGGTGCCCGCATCATGAACTCCTACCAGTGGGAAATGCCGGTATGGAAAGCCTCGGACCTTGGCCTGAGCGAAGAGGACCTGAGGCCAGGAGTGGAAGAACGCGGGCTCTCCTTCCCTCCGGAGAGAGTGAGGGGCCGAGTGAGCCGTGGCAGTCCTGAAGACTTAGCCAGGGAACTTGTCAGCTTCTTGAGGGAAAGGCACCTTATCTAAAGGGGCGCCCTTTCCCAGGCTCAAAGGACAGAAAGGAGGTTTGAGCCATGGAATATTTTGAAATCATGATGGGCGAAGCCTTAGAGGAAACCGCTTACCGGGACATCCTTGTAGTGGCCTGGTTGGAAAAGGGCGAACCTGTTCCCGCTACTTTGGAAGCCCTGGGCAAAGCGCGTGAGCTTGCCGATTCCCTCGGTGCTTACGTCAAGGCCGTGACCTTCGCCGCTGGAGAAGAGGAAGCGCGCAAACTCACAGGCTACGGTGCCGACTATGTGTACATCCTGCAAGGCCCTGCCCTTTCTCAATATGACCTGGAAATTTACGCCAAAGCCCTGGGTGAATTCATCCAAGAGCACAAACCGGAGATAGTTCTTTTCCCGGCGATTGCTCCGGCGAGGGAACTGGCGCCGTACCTTGCCCAAAAGCTTGGTGCGGGCCTTATAGCCAATTGCACCGAAATCTCTCTGGACGAAGCCACCCGCACCGTCATAGGTGCTCATCCGATGTATGGGGGTGAATACTTCCGGCTCTTAGCCAATCCAGGCCTCAAGCCCCAGATAGTCACCCTCCTTCCTGGCTACTTCCGTCCTGCTTATTACGATGCCTACCGCACTGGGGAAGTTCAGACCATCTCGGTGGAACCGGTGCCTTCAAGGGTGAAGACCAAGGGGCCTGTGGACTTCACCGTCCCCAAAGGCTTAGACAAAGCCAAGGTAGTAGTTTCGGTTGGGCGTGGGGTTAAGGGCCAGGAAGAGATGGAACTGGTCAAGAAACTGGCGCAAGCCTTAAATGCCGAGCTTGCCGGCTCCCGAGGGGCTGTAGACGAAGGCCTGATAGGGCCTGATAGGCAAGTTGGCATGTCGGG